>CACZOL010000041.1 GCA_902782705.1 uncultured Selenomonadaceae bacterium | reverse complement strand
TTTTGGGTCGCGAGACACACGCCGGGCTTCTGCCATCGCCTCCAATGTCTGCTTGCTGTAATGCGGCATTTCTACTGCGAAAGGTAGTCCTCCGCGCAAGACGCATTGATGAAGGAACATATTGATTGCCCCGGACATATCTAGTCCGAGATTCGCAAAAAGCGCAGCAGCTTGCCCCTTGATATCACGGTCAATCCGTATTTGCGTCGGAATCGTAGTTGCCATTGCAATCTCCCTCCTCTGTAATTATTATAAGTCATTTTGTTTACATTGTAAACCAAATAAAGCACTCTCCCACCGACAACATGACAAGTGCTTGACGCGCGGCTTGGCTTCCTTTTGCACGGCGGTTGACACCCTACCGAAAACAATATAGAATAAGTTTGTATAGCTTTGCCACATAGCTATACGGCAAATTTTGGCTTACTACGCCGAAAGGCACTAAAAATTTTAAGAAAAAAGGGAGGCGCATAATATCTTTGAATTGGTATTGGCGTCCGCACTCGCGCTAATCGTCGGCGCGGGCGGCGGTTATTATGTACGCAAGCAACAGGCGGAGGGAGCGATCGGTTCCGCCGAGGAAGAGGCAAGGCGCATCGTGGAGAAGGCCGAGGCGGCGGGCGAAGCCCGGAAGAAAGAGGCCGTGCTCGAAGCGAAGGAAGAAATCCACCAGATGCGGCAAAGCCTTGAAAAGGATACGAAAGAACGCAAAGGCGAGCTGGCACGGCAGGAACGCCGTCTCCAGCAGAAGGAAGAAAATCTCGACCGCAAGCTCGAGGCCCTCGAAAAGAAGGAAGAGGCGCTGATTGCGAAGGACGCGTCGCTGGAAGAGGAGCGCGCTCGCGCCGCCGAAATGCACGAAAAGCAGAAGGCGGAACTGGAGCGCATCTCGAAGCTGACGACGGAAGAAGCAAAAACGATGCTGATGGCCGAGGCCGAAGACGAGATGCGGCATGAGAAGGCCGTAATGATCAAGGAGTACGAACAGCAGGCAAAAGACGAGGCGGACAAGCGGGCGCGCGACATCGTGTCGCAGGCAATCCAGCGCTGCGCCGCCGATCAGGTCGCGGAGACGACGGTTTCTGTCGTCGCGCTGCCGAACGATGAAATGAAAGGCCGGATCATCGGCCGCGAGGGGCGCAATATCCGCGCGCTCGAAACGTTGACGGGCATCGACCTCATTATCGACGACACGCCGGAGGCCGTCATCCTGTCCGGCTTCGATCCGGTACGCCGCGAGATCGCGCGCATCGCCCTCGAAAAGCTGATCACGGACGGGCGTATTCACCCCGCGCGCATCGAAGAAATGGTGGACAAAGCGAAACGCGAAGTCGACCAGCGCATCAAGGAAGCCGGAGAACAGGCGACGTTCGATACGGGCGTACACGGCCTGCACCCCGAGCTTGTGAAGCTCTTGGGCCGTCTGAAATATCGCACGAGCTACGGGCAGAATGTGCTCAATCATTCTATCGAAGTTGCGCAGCTTGCCGGCGTCATGGCGGCGGAGCTTGGCGTCGACGTGACGATGGCGAAACGCGGCGGTCTTTTGCACGACATCGGCAAGGCCATCGACCATGAGAGCGACGGGACGCATGTGACGATCGGAGCGGATATCGCGCGCAAGTACCGCGAGACGCCGGAGATCATCAACGCCATTGCCGCCCATCACGGCGACGAGGAAGCGACGACCGTGGAGGCTGTGCTGGTCGCGGCGGCGGACGCTATCTCGGCGGCACGGCCGGGCGCGCGGCGCGAGAGTCTTGAAACGTATTTGAAACGTCTGACGCGGCTGGAGGAGATTGCAAAGTCCTTCGACGGCGTGGACAACTGCTTCGCGATCCAAGCGGGCCGCGAGATCCGTATTATGGTGAAGCCGGACAAGGTGGACGATGTGGCGTCCGTCGCGCTGGCGCACGACATTGTGAAAAAGATCGAAGCGGAACTCGAATATCCGGGACAAATCAAAGCGACGGTTATTCGCGAAACGCGCGTGGTCGATTACGCGAAATAAAAGATTGCAAATCGTTTGTAAAGGAGGGGTAGTATCATGCAGCTCGGTCGTAAAAAGAAGCCCAATATCGACGGGATCAATCTCTTGGTGTCCATTTTGGTGTGCTACCCTGAAATCGGTACGATCAGCTTTGAGCCGGGAGAAGATGCGCTGCATTTTTCCTTCGCGCTGCAGGAAGTCCCGCCGCGTCAAGTTTATGAGGACGTGGGCGAACTGATTCGCGAGAGTATCCTGACGTATCACAGTATCGAAGGTTTTTCGAACGCGCGTATCGAGATTTACCTTGAAGGACAGGGGCATACGGCGTTCTTCCACGTCATTCGCGACATCCGCACCATATCGCAGGGCGAGATCAGTATGATTGCCGCGATTATGCACGAACGGTTCGCGGAGACGCTGATGATCGATCCCGACAGCCGTCCCGACGAATTGGAATTCGATCTCGCCGCGCACGAAAACGCGATTGACCACATGATCGGCACCTTGAAGATCACGCGCGTCACGAATCGCATGATCGGCATACGCGAGGAAGGCCGGGTACTGGTGTTCAATAAGTAAGAGGGAATCTAATTTGAAAATACTAATGGTTGGAGACGTCATAGGCCGCCCGGGGAGGGCGGCCTTTGCCAAATATACGCAAAAACTGCGCCATGAGAAGGCGATCGACCTCGTCGTGGTGAACGGCGAGAACGCGGCGGAGGGCAAAGGGCTCACGCGGAAACCGATGGACGAGCTTTTGCTCGGCGGCGCGGACGTCGTGACAAGCGGCAATCACATCTGGGATAAAAAAGAGATCATGAGCTTCATCGACGACGAGCCGTATCTCGTACGTCCTGCGAATTATCCGGCGGGCGTTCCGGGAAAGGGTTTCTGCGTCTATCCGCTCAAAGGGAAGAATGTAGGCGTGATCAACCTTTCGGGGCGCGCGTTCATGCCCGCGCTCGATTGTCCGTTCCAGCGCGTGGAGGAGATCTTGCGAGAGCTTTCTGGCGATTGCGATGTGATCCTCCTCGATTTTCACGCGGAAACGACGTCGGAAAAAATGGCGCTGGGCTGGTATCTGGACGGTCGGATTGCGGCGCTCGTCGGCACGCATACGCATGTGCAGACGGCGGACGAGCGAATCCTGCCGAAAGGCACGGCGTATATCTCCGATCTCGGCATGGTCGGCCCGTGGAATTCCGTTATCGGCGTCAATACGGACGCGGTGCTCTCGAAAATGACGACGGGGCTGCCGTCGCGCTTCGAGGTCGCCGACGGACCGTCAATTTACTGCGCCGTACTCCTGGAAATCGACGAAAAGACGGGCAAAGCGGTTTCCATCGAGCGCGTCCAGATTCGTGAGGTCTAGGGACACGGCCCGACTTATTCATTGTTTCGTCTATGACTTTTGACGGACGTAAACGGGTATGATATAATACCCGTATCGTTATATTCTGAAATTTCCGCACGGATGCGGGCGACGACACGGGAAGTGAATTTTCATTTATGGCAAGTGATTTACACGTCCATACGACTTTTTCGGATGGGCGGCTCACGCCGGAAGAGATTGTCGCGGCAGCGAAGGACGCGGGGCTTTCCTATATCGCGATCACCGATCACGATACGGTGGAGGGAATCCGCCACCTTTACGAGCAGGGCTTGTATCCTTCCAAAACGCTGCATATTATTCCCGGCATTGAATTCAGCTGCGAAGTGGACGACCATGACGTTCATATTCTCGGCTACGATTTCGACATATACAACCAAGCGCTCGAAGATAAGGTGACGGAGCTCTCCGAATCGCGCTGGGCGCGCTTTTCCCAGATGGTGGAAAAATTGCAGGACATCGGCTACGCGATAACGGAGTCGGACGTACTGCAAATCGCCGGTACTTCCCGCGCTATCGGACGCGCGCACATGGCACGGGCGCTTGTGAAGAAAGAGCTCGTCGGCTCGGTGCGGGAGGCGTTCGATAAACTCCTGGAGCACGGGCAGCCGGCCTATGTGCCGCATTACCGCATTGAACCGGAGGACGCTATCGCGCTGATTCGCAACGCGGGCGGCGTGCCGGTCCTTGCGCATCCAAAGCTCGTAGGGGACGACGCGATCGTCGAGCGCATGCTTGCGCTGGACTTTGGCGGCTTGGAGGTTTATTATCCGCGGCACGACGAAGAAGACGTCGCACGCTATAAGGCGATGGCGGAAGCGCACGGCCTGTTGATCACGGGCGGCTCTGATTTTCACGCCACGCCGCAGCGCGAGCCGTCGGAACTTGGCGTATTCACGGTCGACGATTCGCTTGCGGTGCCGTTATTCCACCCGCCGCAGGCGCTGGAATAAACATTGCTGGGACAATAATTGACAAAGCGGTAAAAGACTTGTCTAAGCAGGGGTGAGCAATATATGGACGTCATAGCGTTGGTCGGACCTAGTGGAACGGGAAAAAGCCATCGGGCGCTCCTTGTGGCAAACCAATACCAGGCAGATGTGATCATCGACGACGGTCTTTTGATCAAGAACGGCAAGATTATTGCCGGCAGTTCGGCGAAAAAAGAAAAGAGCCGCATCATGGCGGTGCGCCGTGCGATTTTCATTCTGCCCGGGCATGCGGCGGAAGCGCGAAAAGCGCTGGATCGTGAACAGCCGAACCGCGTACTGATTCTTGCGACGTCGGAGAACATGGTGCATAAGATCGCAAAGATCCTGCAACTGCCGCCGGTCGGCCGCATTATCCATATCGAGGATATCGCCTCCGAGACGGACATGCAGAAAGCCGCCTTCCATCGCCTAAAGGAAGGAAAGCACATCATTCCCGTGCCGACCATCGAGCTGAAGCCGCATTTCTCCGGCTATCTGATCGACCCGATGCAGACGTTTTTCCATCGTTCCTCGGCGCGTCCGCGCCGGAAGCTCGGCGAGAAGTCCATCGTCCGCCCGGTGTTCAGTTATTACGGCAAGCTGATTATCGACGATTCGGTCATCAAGGCGATCGTGAAGCGCTTCGTGGGCGAGCGGGATTTTGTCAATCAGGTCGCGCATGTCCGCGTGCATCATTTGATGGACGGCGACGAAGACCAGGGCATCGAGGTCTCGCTGGAAGTCGTGCTGCACTACGGCAAGCACATTCCGACGCTGATCCATCAGACGCAGGAAATGGTCAAGGCGGAAATCGAACGCATCACCGGCATGGTGGTGCAGGAAGTCAACATCATGGTGCGGACATTGTATGTGGGCGCTACCTAACAACATGCAAGGATAATAAAAGCTGACGTTTGGGAAATTCCCAGCGTCAGCTTTTTTCGTCAGGATACATTTTTTCCAGTTGGACTTTCGTTCTCAGGTCGATTTCAAAGGTGCGCGGCCACGGGAAGCGCGCGGAGGCGGCAAGGCCCGAGACGCGCAGACGGAGCCCCCCTTCCGGGGACGGGAACTCGATAGGCGCGCGGAACGCGGCGGAATCCACGAGACGCACGCGGCGGTTTTCGAGGGCGGTCTCAAGGAGGAACGAACCAACAGGATAATTGTAATTGTACTCAAGGCCGCGCCCGTTTTGCGCGCCGCATTTCTCCAAAGAATCATTGATATGGTCGACGACGTCTTTCAGGTAGAAGCAGTCTTCGAGAAAGCGTCCGTCAAGGAAAGAAAGGTGCGCGGCGGCAACGCGTATCGCATCGTCTTCCGTTTTCATGCGGCGCTCGGCGATTTGCAGCAGGACGGAATGGGAGACGGCGGTACCAACGGCATTGCTCGCGGTATTCCACCCCGCGTAGGCGGTCAGCGCTTGAATCGGCGCTTCCTTTTCGATCAGGAGCGGCAGCAGTATTTCGTCTGTGCGCAAATGCTCGGAGAGATCGACGAGCGCAACGGCGCGGTTTTCTCTGAGCAGCGCGCCGACTTCTTTCGCGGCGTTTTCCCGCTGCGTTTGCATGGTTCCGTCGTTTGCGGCGAGATACAGGATGAAATCGGCGCCCGCGTCCGGCGCAACGGGAACGCCGCGCGCCATGCGGATCTTTTCAAGAGCGGTAGCCTCCACGGTCGCGCCCATATACGGAAGCACGCGGGCGGGCGTGGAATCGTCTCCGTATTGCAGGGCTATGCGCGGAGTGACTCCTGCCCTCTTCGCCTCGTCGGCGGCAAGAATCGAAAGCGCGATCTCATCGGCGCCCTGCGCGAGGAAAACGCGCTCTTCCCCGATATGCTTTTTCGCGAGCGTTTCCGAGAGCTTACGGAAAACCAGATTTGGAATGCTGTTCGGCTCGCTGTCGTCC
>CACZOL010000040.1 GCA_902782705.1 uncultured Selenomonadaceae bacterium | reverse complement strand
GCGGTTGACGGTGCGAAAATCGCGAAAGTCGGCGACGTGAAAGACTTTGCAGCCGATACGGTGGTTGACGGCAAAGGCAAGTTTGCCGTACCGGGGTTCGTCAATGCGCATACGCACGCGTCCATGACGCTGCTCCGCAGCTACGCCGACGATATGAACCTGATGGACTGGCTGCAAAACAAGATCTGGCCCATCGAGGCTAAGATGAAGAAGGACGATATCTATTGGGGCGCGATGCTGGCAGCGGTGGAAATGATCCGCACCGGCACGACGACCTTTGCCGATATGTACGGCGATATGGAAAAAGTCGCCGAAGTCACGATCGATTCCGGTCTTCGCGGCGTGCTGTCGCGGGGCGTCATCGGCGTTGCGCCGAACGGTGAAGCGGCTTTAGAGGAGAACAAGAAGCTGTTTGACGATTATCACGGCGCGGGCGACGGCCGCGTCACGGTCATGTTCGGCCCCCATGCGCCTTATACCTGCCCGCCGGACTTCCTGCGGCGGGTGGCGGAGATCGCGAAAGAACGCAAGGCCGAAGTGCATATCCATCTCGCCGAGACAAAAGGCGAGGTCGAAAATTGCCTGAAGGATTACGGCAAAACGCCAATCGCACTGATGGAGGAGACCGGTATCCTCGACTGCGGCACGCTCGGCGCGCATTGTGTGCATCTGTCGGACGACGATATTGCGATGATGAAGAAATATGACGTGCGTGTTGCGCATAATCCGGGCAGCAATATGAAGCTTGCGAGCGGCATCGCGCCGGTGCCTAAACTTTTGAAAGCGGGCGTTTGCGTCGGTCTTGGCACGGACGGAACGTCCAGCAACAACAATCTCGACATGCTGGAGGAGGTTCGCCTCGCGGCGCTGCTGCACAAGGTCGACACTCTCGATCCGCTGGCGGTTCCCGCAATGGAAGCGGTCCGTATGGGCACCGAATACGGCGCGAAGGCCGTCGGACTTAAAAATCTTGGTCGAATCGAAGAAGGCTGCTTCGCCGACATTGTGCTTTTCGACATGAGCGGCGCGGCATGGACGCCGAAGTTCGACCTCGTTTCGCTGCTCGTTTATGCAGCAAGCAGCGCCGACGTCGACACGGTGATGGTCGCGGGCAAGCTCCTGATGGAGAAAAAGAAACTGTTGACGCTGGACGAAGAGCGCGTGCTCTTCGAGGCGAACCGCTGCGCGGAGCGTATTTCCGCGAAATAAGCTAATTCAGGTGATTTTGCGTTGAAGAAAAAGAAGACCGGTAAAAAATCGCTGAGGTCGAAGGTCGACGAAGCGACCATACGGCGCAGGCACGAACTGATCGGCGTCGCCCTTGTGGCGGTGGCGGTCCTTTCCGTGTGCGGTCTTTTGGGCTTTAACGCCGGTTTTGTCGGGCTTTGGCTCGCGCGCTTTTTCCGATATTTCTTCGGCGTCGGAAGCTGGCTTTTTGTCGGCATGCTCTTTTGGCTGGGCGGCTTTCATGTCGTCCGCCATCAAGGCCCCGCGCTTTCTTCCGGATTTTTCGGGCTTGCGGTTTCTTTGACGCTGGCGCTTGCCGTTTACCATCATATCGCCGTCCCGCAAGGCGCGGAGATATTGCCGGAAAGTCTTGCTTCGGGCGGTGGTCTTTTGGGCGGCGCCGTGCTTTTTGCCGTACGGAAAATCGCGGGCGTCAGCGGCGGACTCGTTGTATTGCTGACGGCGCTTTTGGGTGCGGTGCTTTGGACGACGCAGTGGTCGCTTGCTTCCGGAATTCTTCGTACGGGAAGGACGGCGCGGGCAGGGGCGCAAGCGGCTCGCACGGCGTTCGCACGGCGTATGGAGGAACGACGGGAAAGGCGGCGGGCGGAAGAAGAAGCGCGTGCCGAGGAAGAGAAGGAAAAGGCGAAGGCGGAAGAGAAACGTCCTGCGCCTGTCGTGGCGGCAGCCGTCGAAGAACCGGATGCGCCTGTGTTGCGAAAAGGCGTTTACGACCAGGCGCTTGACGATCATTTTGCGGAAGAAACGGCGACGTCCGGACAGGCGGTGGGAGAGCCGCAAGAGCCGGAATCGGATGCTCCGATGAAAATCGTGCGCCCCAAAACGGGCGCGCCGGTCAACGGATTTATGGCGCGGCTCAAACGGCGCGCGGAGGCGAGAAGTTCGTTGGCGATGAAGCGGGAAGAGACGACGAATGAAGGAGTTGCCGCGTCGGGCAATATGCCCGCAGAAGAAGAGTCGCCGTCGTCCGTCGCAGAGACGAAGCCGGAAGCCTTGACGGACGTTTCTGGTTTTACCGAGGATGAAACAGTCATTTCCGTCGACGAGGGAGAAATTTCCGAATCGCAGCTTTTGACGGATATGCCGGAGCCTGCGGAAGTTCCGGCGGAAGAAGAATCCTTGCCGGAAACGGAAGGAAAAGCGGCGTTTTCCATTCAGTACAGCCGCGACGCGGAGCCGGAAGAGGACGACGCGCCGCAGGTCAACGCTTCCTCCGAAGCGGAGATGCAAGACGCATTGGCGCGCGCTATGAGCCGCGCGCTGGGGCATGAGATCGTCGAGGAAGAAGCGCCGAAAGAATACCGTCTTCCGAAAGTTTCCGAGATCCTTGAAAAGCGTCCGGCGGAACGGGCCGAAGCGCTGGAGAAGGAAATCGAAGAAAACGCGCGGATCTTGGCGCAGACATTGGAAGATTTCCGCGTCAAGGCGGACATCATCAACGCGTGCCACGGTCCGGCGGTTACGCGATACGAGCTGAAGCCCGCGCCGGGCGTGAAAGTCTCGAAGATTGAAAATCTTGCCGACGATCTGGCGTTGGCGCTTGCGGCTTTTTCCGTGCGTATCGAGCCGGTACCGGGGAAAGCGGCCATCGGCGTGGAGGTGCCGAATCGAAAGCTCGAGGGCGTGACGCTTCGCGACGTTCTCGAGGACGCGGCGTTTATGAAAGCGGCGTCGCCTTTGACTGTCGGGTTAGGCATCGACATCGCGGGTCAGGCGATTTTCGCCGACCTCGGAGCAATGCCGCACCTCTTGATTGCGGGCGCGACGGGCTCGGGCAAGTCGGTTTGCGTCAATACGCTGATTACGAGCATTTTGTTCAAAGCGCGGCCCGACGAAGTCAAGTTCATCATGATCGACCCGAAAATGGTCGAGCTTTCCAACTATAACGGCATTCCGCATCTGATGGTGCCGGTGGTCACGGACTCGAAAAAAGCGGCGTCCGTGCTGAACTGGGCTGTGCAGGAAATGGAGAAGCGGTACGCGAAATTCGCCGAGAGCGGCGTGCGCAAGATGTCGGATTACAACGACGCCGTACCGGAGGAAAAAATGCCGGCCATCGTCATCATCATCGACGAATTGGCCGATTTGATGATGGTCGCGCCGAAAGACGTGGAAGAGGCGATTTTCCGCCTCGCACAAAAGGCGCGTGCCGCAGGGATTCATCTCGTGCTCGCGACGCAGCGCCCGTCGGTGGACGTCATCACGGGCACCATCAAGACGAATATTCCGTCGCGTATTTCCTTCGCGGTGTCGTCGCAGATCGACTCGCGGACGATTCTCGATACAGGCGGCGCGGAAAAGCTCCTCGGCAAGGGCGACATGCTCTTTTATCCCATCGGCGCGGCGAAGCCGATGCGTGTGCAGGGTGCGTTTATCAGTGACGAGGAAATCGAGCGGCTGCTGGATTATGTTCGCGCACAAGGCGATGCGCCGGAGCCGGACGAAGAAATCATTCGTTTTACGGAGGAAGCTGCCGAGGGCGCAGAGGACAAGGGCAAGGGAAAACTGCCGGCGTCTGCGCAGGACGAGCTTTTGGAAAAGGCCGTCGACCTCGTGCTGACGACGGGACAAGCATCCACGTCGAGTATTCAGCGGCGATTCCGCATCGGCTATACGCGGGCGGGACGACTGATCGATACGATGGCGGAGCTCGGGATCGTCGGACCGAACGTCGGCAGCAAGCCGAGGGAAATTTTGATGACGCAGGAACAGGCGGCGGAAGCAATCCGCTCTTTCGGAGCGTAAGGAGATGAAGAGAATGTCGGACTGGCTGACCGAGTTGATGGATAAATGCATCGGTGAGCTGCAGCGAATGGATTTGCCCGATACGTCCGTTACGCGGAAATTTCTGTTCGCTCTTGTCGTGGGATTACTGGCGCTTTCCGGGATATTATGTTACGCGCTGTTTGGCGATCGTAGCGGCAGCATCACCGCAGGAGAGCGGCTCAGCGTTTATATCACGGTACAGCCGGGTATGACGGGGAGCAGTATCGGCGAAATGTTGGAAAAGCGAGGCGTAATCGGCAGCAAACAGAAATTCTGGCTGATTGCGAAGCTCGGCGGCGAAGAGCGGAAATTCAAGGCGGGCACATACCACATGTATGTGAATATGCCGATTCGCGAGGCCATCGACGTCTTGACCGGCGGCGAAGTTTCCATGCTCCGGTTTACGATCCCGGAGGGCTTCACCGTGCGAGAAATCGCTGCACGGCTGGAACGCGAAGGCATCATTTAGTCAAAAGAATTCTTGGAGGCGGCTAAACGGTTTGGCCCCTATCGCTACATGAAGCCGGTGCGTGAGGCGCAGTTCCGGGCGGAAGGGTTCTTGTTCCCCGATACTTATGAGGTCGAGCCGGGAACGTCGGCAGAGGCAATCCTGCAAATGATGGTGCGCAATTTCGATGATAAACTGACGGACGAAATGCGGGAAAAGGCTGAGAAGCTGAACCTGTCGATTTACGAACTGGTGACGCTGGCGTCCCTTGTGGAGAAGGAAGCCCGTTTCGAGGAAGACCGGCCGATGATTGCGCAGGTATTCTTCAAGCGGCTGGAAATCAATATGCCGCTTCAGTCGGATACGACAATCCAGTACCTTTTAGATGCACCGAAAGAAGACGTGACTTACGCGGACACGGAAATCGATTCGCCGTACAATACTTATCAGCATTACGGTTTGCCGCCGGGGCCGGTGGCGAATCCGGGGCTGGCGTCCATCGAGGCGGTGCTGGAGCCTGCCGAAACCGATTATTTGTACTTCGTGGCGGACCGCGCCGGACATAACCATTATTCCAAGGACTACGACACGCACATGGAAATCGTGAACCGCGTGCGGTAATAGCAGATCGAATCATCCCCAATCCTTTTTCTCAAAAGGATTGGGGATTTTCTTATATCTTCGCGGAGTTCGGTAAAATTCACAGGGAACGCCTTTTTTTGTATGTTCTTTTATGATATGATAATTCAGATAGACATTTGGGATAGGGAGCTGCAACAGGAAAACGCTGATTTTTCCAGAGATACAACGATGGGAAGACTAGACGAATTATTGCGTGAGATGGAAGAATATGCGCGGACGCATGAGACGCCGATTTTGACAGAGGCGGCGCGTCCCGTGTATCTGCGGACGGTGCGGGCGGCGGCGCCGCGCCGGATACTGGAGCTGGGGACGGCCATCGGCTACTCGGCGCTTTTGGCGCTTCGGGAGGCGCCGGAGGCGGAGCTCGTGACGGTTGAGAGGGATGAAGCTTTGGCGGAGACGGCGCGTGAAAATCTCTGTCGTGCGGGGAAAAAATACGAATCACGGGCGACGATTCTCGTCGGGGCGGCGGAGAAACTATTGCCGACGCTTTCTGCCCCGTTCGATTTTGTGTTTATCGACGCGGCAAAGTCGCGCTATCCCGATTTTTGGCTCGGCGTGCAGCCGCTCCTTGCACCACGAGCCGTCGTCGCGGCGGACAATGTATTGTTTCGCGGGCTGGTCGAGGGCGAAGGCAGCGAAGAATGGCCGAAACATTCATACCGGACGATGGTGCTTCAGCTTCGCGAATATTTGCGGCTCGTTCGCTCCGCGCCGGATTTTCAAACCGAGGTTTTCCCGGAGGGCGACGGCATGGCCGTATCGCGGAGGAACGAATGAAACAAAAAAAGCCGGAGCTGCTTGCTCCCGCCGGCAACATGGAAAAACTGAAAATGGCAATCCTCTACGGCGCGGACGCCGTCTATCTCGGCGGCGAGGCTTACGGGCTTCGGGCGCAGGGCGGGAATTTTTCGCGGGAAGAATTGACGGAGGCGGCGCGGTTCGCCCATGAACGCGGGAAGAAGATATATGTGACGGTCAATGTCTATCCGCGCAACGACGAGCTGCCGGCGCTGCCGGAGTATCTCCGCTTTTTGCGGGACGCGGGCGCGGACGCGATCCTCGTTTCCGATCTCGGCGTGTTTTCCATTGCGCGGGAGGTCGTGCCCAATCTGCCTGTGCATATCAGCACACAGGCGAACACGGTGAATTACGCGGCGGTTGACGCTTGGGCGCGCCTCGGCGCGGAGCGCGTGGTGCTGGCGCGGGAAGCGTCGCTTGCGGAGATACGGGAAATCCGCCGCCGTTCGGACGTCGAGCTTGAATTGTTCGTGCATGGCGCGATGTGTATTTCCTATTCCGGCCGCTGCCTGATGAGCAATTATTTCACGGGGCGCGACGCGAACCGGGGCAACTGCGCGCAGGCGTGCCGCTGGCGGTACGCGCTGATGGAAGAGACGAGGCCGGGGCAGTATTTCCCCGTGGAAGAGGACGCGCGCGGTACGTACTTTTTCAACTCGAAAGATCTCTGCCTGATGCCATATCTGGCGGAAGTCATCGAAAGCGGCGTGGACAGCCTGAAAATCGAGGGGCGCATGAAAAGTGTCCATTACGTCGCCAGCGTCACGAAAGCGTACCGTATGGCCATCGACGCTTATTTCGAAACGCCGGAGGCGTTTGCGGTCGATCCGGCATGGCTTGAAGAACTGGATAAGGTTTCCCATCGTGCTTACACGGAAGGCTTTTTTCACGGCGGGCCGCCGGAGGACGCGCAGATTTACGGCAGCTCGTCCTATACGCAGACTTCGGATTTTGTCGGGCTGGCGCTGGATTACGATGCGGCGTCGGGTTTCGCGCTGGTGGAGCAGCGGAATCACATGCGCGTCGGTGAGGAGATTGAGATTTTCCAGCCGCAGGGCGAGGGCTGGCGGCAAAAGATCGTTGACATGACGGACGAGACGGGCGCAGCCATCGAGGCGGCGCCGCATCCGCAGCAGCATGTCCGTATCCGCATGGAGCGGCCGATAGAGAAATATGCGATCTTGCGCAGAGATTTAAAGGAGGAGTCATCATGAAAATAGTTCGTCACGGGGGACGTTTCATGGGAAGAGTGCAGGGCGTAGGTTTTCGCGTCTTCGTGCAAAGCGTTGCCCAGGAACTGGGATTTACGGGCTGGGTGAAAAATATGCCCGATGGCTCGGTGGTCATGGAGGCGCAGGGTGACGAAGCGCGTTTCGCTGAGTTGAAAGAGAAAATCCAAGCGGGCAACGGCTTCTGCAAAGTAGAACACATGACCTTTGATTTTTGCAAGAACGTCGAGGGCGAGACGGGATTTGAGGTGCGGAAATGAAGAAGATACTGGTCCTGCATGGACCGAACTTAAACCTTTTGGGGACGCGGGAGCCGGAGATTTATGGGAAGACGACGCTGGACGACGTCAACAAGATGATTGCGGCTCGGGCGAAGGAAGCAGGAATCAAGGCGGACTTTTTGCAGTCGAACCATGAAGGCGCGCTTGTCGACGCGCTGCAGGGCGCGCCGAAAAAAGGCTATGCGTTTGTGATTCTGAATGCGGCGGCGTTCACGCATTACAGCGTCGCGATTCGCGACGCGATCGCGGCGATCGCAACGCCCGTTATTGAGGTGCATCTTTCCAATATCCATCAGCGGGAAGAGTTTCGTCATCACTCGGTGATCTCTCCCGTCGTGATGGGGCAGATTGCCGGATTCGGCGCGGACAGCTATATGGCGGCTTTGGAGGTTGTGATTCGGCGGCTTTCGGGGGCGAAAGCATGATCGCTGAGAGGCTTGCGCGGCTGCGCGATTTTTTGCGGGAGAAGGGTGCGGACGCCGTCGTCGTCAATAAGGAAGTCAACCTGCATTATTTCAGCGGTTTTCGCGGTGACGATACGTTGCTTTTGATTTCAAAAGACGACGCGCTCTTGGTCACGGACTCACGCTATACGGAGCAGGCGGCGCAGCAAGCGCCGCTTTTTGAAGTCGTCGAGCAAAAAGACGGACTGTTCGCACGGGCGGCGGCGTGTGTAAAGGCGCGCGGCTGCAAAAAGCTGGCGTTCGAGGGAAACGCGATGTTATACGATTCCTTCGTAAAATTCGGCGCGCTTCTGGGAAGCGACGCGGCGCTCGGGGTTTCCGTCCATCTGGATGACCTGCGCCAGATCAAAGAGACGGAGGAAATCGCCGCGATGAAAAAAGCCGCCGAAATCGGCGACGAGGCGTTTCTCGATATTGTAAAATTTATCCGTCCCGGAATTTCGGAGCGGGAGGTCGCGGCGCGGCTCGAGGGAACGATGCGCGCGCTTGGCTCGGAGCGCCCCGCGTTTACCACGATCGTCGCGTCCGGCGCCCGCGGAAGCCTGCCCCACGGCATCGCGACGGAAAAGTTGATTGTTTCGGGAGAATTTGTTACAATGGACTACGGCGCGGTGTACGAAGGGTATCATTCGGACATGACGCGCACCGTGTGCGTAGGGCGCGCGAGCGATGAACAGCGCGCGTTGTACCGGACGGTGCTCGACGCGCAGAAGCTCGGCGTCTCACTGGTGAAGCCGGGCGCGTCGGGCAGGGAAATCGACGCGCTGGTGCGGCAGCGGCTTACGGACGCGGGCTACGGCGAATATTTCGGGCACGGGCTCGGGCACAGCCTCGGCCTTGAAATCCACGAGGAGCCGCGTCTTTCCAAGAAGAGCGACTGCGAAAGCCTGCTGCCCAATATGATCGTCACGGTGGAGCCGGGCGTGTACCTGCCGGAAAAATGCGGGATCCGCATCGAAGACACCGTGCTCGTAACGGAAACCGACGGCGTGCCGCTGACGAAAAGCGGCAAAGAGCTGATGGAAATATAATTTATAAAGGGAGAGAAACAAATGATTTCAAGCACAGATTTTAGGACGGGACTTACGATTGAGATTGACGGCGGCGCGTGGCAGGTCGTCGAATTCCAGCACGTAAAACCGGGCAAGGGCGCGGCTTTCGTCCGCACGAAGATCAAGAACGTGGAGACCGGCGCGGTCATCGAGCGCACGTTCAACCCGAATGAAAAAATGCCGCCCGCGCATCTGGAGAGCCGCAAGATGCAGTACCTCTACGAGTCGGACGGTCAGTACACGTTCATGGACACGGAGAGCTTCGAGCAGACTGAGCTGACGAAAGAGCAGCTCGGCGACGCGCTGAACTATCTGAAAGAGGAAATGGAAGTCGTCGTGCAGTCCTTCAAGGGCAAGGTCATCGGCATCTCGCTGCCGAACGCCGTCGTGCTCGAGGTTGTCGAGTGCGAGCCCAGCGTCAAGGGCAACACGGCCACGGGTGCGACGAAGATGGCGAAGGTGGAGACGGGCTACGAAGTCCGCGTGCCGCTTTTCGTCAACGAGGGCGACAAGCTCCGCGTCGATACGCGTACGGGCGCATACATCGAAAGAGCATAAAGCATAAGAAAAGCCGTCGCGGTTGCGACGGCTTTTTTGTGCAACAATCAATTCAGAAATACATGCTGAGCAATGTTCCGACGTTTTCGTACGCGGAGGAGCGGTTGATCGTGTTTGCCGAGTACATGCGCTGTGCGTCGGAGACGGACGTGCCCATCATCGACGAAACGGAGGGGAACATCTTCTCACTCTGGCGCTGGGCGTTTTCGACTTTGTTCGCCGTGCGGCCTGAGAAGCCGTCCTTGCCAAGCACGAATTCGACGGATTTCGGATTCTCCTTCAGGGCTTTCGTCAGCTTTTCCGTGTCCACGGAAAGCTCGCCGCTGGATTTGACCGAGACGCCGACGGTCGAGAGCGATTTCGCGAAATATCCGGCGTCGTTGAAAGAATTGCCGAGGGCGGAGACGCGGTTTGAGACGTCCTTGTTGTCCTTCAGGAAGGAGACCGTCTCATTGTACTTCTTCGCAAAGTCCTGCACGGCGCTGACGGCGGCTTTCGTATTCTTCTCGACGTCTTCTTCCGAAGCGCCCTCGGGGGCAACGTTGAAGTTCGTGTTCTTCAGGTTGTTCGTCGCTTTCGAGAGGTCGCTCATCGCGGCGTTGTATTCCGTCGTGAATTTCTTTTTCGTCGAGTCGTACTCGGACAGCAGGCTCGAAAGTGAGGTGCGGTTCGACGCGACGGCGCTGGC
>CACZOL010000039.1 GCA_902782705.1 uncultured Selenomonadaceae bacterium | reverse complement strand
TTCTCCGGTGGCGGCGTATTACGCGCACGGATTCGCGCCGGTCAAGATCATGGTCGAGGACACTTACGTCCGCGCGGTGCGCGGCGGCCTCGGCGAGGCGAAGACGCCGGCGAACTACGCGGCAAGCCTCCACGCGGGCCTCGTCGCTCATCAGAAGGGTTACGACCAGACGCTGTGGCTCGACGGCGTGGAGCGCAAATATATCGAAGAAGTAGGCTCGATGAACATCCTGTTCAAGATCGGCGGCAAGGTTGTCACGCCGGAGCTGGACGGCAGCATCCTGAACGGCGTCACGCGCCGCACGGTGCTCGCTGTGGCGAAAGAGTGGGGCGTGCCGACGGAGGAGCGCAAGATTTCCGTGGATGAACTCATCGACGGCTATAAGAGCGGCGCGCTGGAAGAAGTCTTCGGCTCCGGTACGGCGGCGGTCATCTCCCCGGTGGGCGTCTTGGGCTATAAAGGTCACGACATGGTCATCGGCGGCGGCAAGATCGGTCCCTTCGCGCAGAAGATGTACGACTACATCGAGGGCCTGCACGTCGGCGAGGTCGAGGACAAATACGGCTTCATTGAGACGGTTGCGGAGTACTGATAAAAGCGTATAGGAAAGACAGAATCCCCGGCGAGAGCGGAAAAGCTTTTGCCGGGGTTTTTTGCGCGCGGTTTTTTTGAGCATACAGCGCCTTGCGGGCGACGTGGACAAACGCGGCGCAGTATTGTATAGTAAGTATGAATCAAAGAGAAGGGGCATCACGATGAAATTCGGGGAGTTTATGGCGAAGCTTCGTGCCGGCGTGCCGCATGCGGTGCTTTTGGCGGGCGAAGAACCGTATTATATCGAGAAAGCGGAAAAGGCGATTCTGGCCGCGCTGTTCCCGGACGGAGCGGAGCAGGCCGAAGCGGTGCAGTATCTGGAGCGCGATCCGTCGCCGTATGAGCTGGCGTCGCTTTTGGAAACGGTGCCGTTTTTGTCGGAAAAGAGCGTGCTCGTGCTTCGCGACACGGGGCTTTTCCGGGAAAAAAAGAGCGCGGCGGAGAGCGACGCGCCTAAGGGAAAGGCCAAGGACAAGGAAATGGAGCGCCTCTTGGCGGCGCTTTCCGATATGCCGGAGACGAACTATGTGATTTTCGAGAGTCGAGCGAAAGCGGACAAGCGGAAAAAGCTCACCAAGGCCTTGGAAAAGGTGGGAGCGGTGCTCGACGCCGAGCCGGAGCGGCCGTGGACTATCGAGCCGTGGCTTCGCGGCAAGCTTGCGGAGATGGGGCGTTCTTTTGATCGTGAAGCGTCGGCGTATTTCATGAACGCGGTCTCGGTGATGAAGACGATTTCACTCTCCTTTCTCGCCCAGGAGCTGGAAAAGCTCGCGCTTTACACCGACGCGAAGCGGTTTACCCGCGCCGACTTGGAGAGAGCCTTTTCGTCGGTGCCGGAGATTTCCGGCTTTGCACTCCATGACGCCGTAAGCGCACGGGACGTGAAGAAGGCGCTTTCCGTCTTGGAGCGCGAGATTCGGGACGGTACATATCTGCCGCTGATCCTCGCGGGGCTTGTGCGTCATGTGCGTCAGCTTTGGCAGGCGAAGCTCCTCATGGCGCGGGGCGTGCACGGCAAAGCGCTGGGACAGCCGTTGGAACTGAATCCGTACGTCGCGGAAAAACTCGGGCGCGCGGCGCAGACTTTCGACGAAGATACGCTTCGCGCGGCGTTTTTGGAATTGGCCGACGCCGACTATCTGCTGAAAACGGGGCAGGCGGGTCCGGAGCTATTGGAACACGCGGTCATACTGCTTTGCGGGCGCGTCGCAGCGGCATAACGACGGGCGGGGCGGACTTTGCCCCGCCTTTTTTCATAAAATTCACGGATAATATACACAGAAACAACGCAAAGGAGGTTTTTTTATGCGGGTACTTCTGGCGGAAGACGACGCGCGGCTGGGCAAGCTGACGAAATACATGATGGAACAGAACGGGATTCAGGTCGAGTGGGTGCAGCGCGGCGACGAAATCGTGGACTACGCGAACTACGACGACTACGACGTACTGGTGCTGGACTGGATGATGCCGGGCATGAGCGGCGTGGACGCCTGCAAAAAACTTCGGGAAGACGGGTATGAAAAAGCAATCTTGATCCTGACGGCGCGGGATGACGTGGCCGATCGCGTGACAGGACTCGACGCGGGCGCGGACGACTATCTCGTCAAACCCTTCGAGTTCGCGGAGCTTTTAGCGCGTCTCCGTGCGCTCGGACGGCGCAGCAGTCAAAAGATTCAGCAGGACGTGGTGAAGGTCGGGGAGTTTACGCTGAACCGCACCGCGAAGGTTTTGAAGAAAAAGGATCAGGTGATTCAGCTCTCGCCGCGTGAGTTCCAGATTTTCGACCTCTTGGCGCAGAATCTCGGTATCGTCGTTCCGCGCGAGATCATCCTCGACCGCATTTGGGGCTTGGAATCGGAAGTCAGCTCCAACAATATCGACTCCTATGTCAAGCTGATTCGCAAGAAGCTCGACCTCGGCGACGGATCGACGATGATCCAGACGATTCGCGGCGTCGGTTACAAGCTGGAGGCGGAGTGAAGTCGTGTCGATGAACGTATTCCAGGAAAGCCGCCGCAAGCTTACGCTCTATTATTCGCTGATTATGGCGGCGTTCCTGATCGTGCTGATTTTCGTCGTGCATCAGAGCATGGAGTGGTCGATGGAGTCCGAGCAGGCGCGCGAGCTGGTGGAGACGGCGGGGCGTATTGCGGGCGGGCAGGAGTATCTCCTGCAGCATCCGGAGCTTCTCGATGACGCCGAGGATTGGCGTATGGAGAGCGACCGGCTCTTTTTCTACGTGTTCGACATGGAAGGGGAACCGATCAATTTTTCCCGCGCTTCCGGTCAGCTCGAGCCCTTCGTCTTCGACATCATCAGCAGATGGAAAGCGGAGCCGGGCGAGGCGGCTGTAATGACCGATCAGAAAGGGCGCAGGCACGCGCGCGTCATGATGACCGCGCAGCCGATGATGGCGGACGGCGAGCAAATCGCCACCGTCTACGTCGGCAAAGACGTGACGGCCATGTACAACGGTCTGGAAAAGGCGACATACTCGTTGACGGGATTGGCCGTACTCGCGCTGGCAGTGGCGGCGGCCATCGGCCACATGCTGGCGGGCGAGGCCATCGTGCCGCTCGTCGAGGCTTACGAGAAGCAGCGGCAATTCGCTGCGGATGCGTCCCATGAGCTTCGGACGCCGCTTTCCGTCGTCATGGCGTCGGCGGACCTTCTCGACAACGATCCGTCGATTACTTCGCCGTTCCTGAAGCAAGTCGTCGCCGACGTGCGCGACGAGGTCAAGAAGATGACGAAGCTCGTTAGCGACCTCTTATTCGTGGCGCGCAGCGACAATCAGGCGCTGAAGCTGAAGACGTCGAAAGTCGATCTCGCCGCCGCCGCCGATCAGACGATTCGTCTTATGCAGCCTCTGGCGGACAAGAAACTTATCATGCTTCGCCGCGAGGGGGAAGGGTCGCTCACGGCAAAGCTGGACGAGCAGAAGATGAAGCAGCTGCTCTTGATTCTCGTGGACAACGCGGTCAAATACACGCCGGAAAACGGGAAAGTCACTGTACGCGTACTGTCGCCCACAGCGGGGAAGATTCGCCTCGAAGTGGAGGACACCGGCATTGGTATTTCCAAGGAGGACAAGGAAAAAATCTTCGACCGCTTCTTCCGTGTGGACAAGGCGCGTTCCCGCGAGATGGGCGGAAACGGTCTCGGCCTCGCCATCGCGCAGGAAATCGTAAACCTGCACGGCGGCACGATCAACGTCGAAAGCGAACTGGGTAAAGGAACGAAATTTATCGTGACGTTGAAGAACGAAAAAACAAAATAATCATGATCGCATAAAACACGAAGCCCGCGCTGTGCAGACGCATAGCGCGGGCGTTCTTGTTATGCTGCTGGATCAGCGGCAATCAACCGTACAATGGGATCAGCATTGCGTAAGGGGCGGTGAAGATTGCCAGCGAGAGGCTGAGCTTTTGGATTTGCGGCGCGCTCAGCGGGCAGTCGGCAAAGGCGAAGCGTTTGTCGAGGCGGTAGATGAGATATGCCGCGAGCACGACGCCCGGAATCGCCACGAGCGTCGCGCCGGGGAAGAGAAACGTGTTCCAATGCAGATGCAGGGCGTCCTGTACGAGCTCTATGCCCAGGATGAGGGCCGCGCCGCAAAGATCGCAGAGGAAGCCGATGCCCCATATACGAATGATACTGCGCTTCCAAACTTCTTTCATCTGGGCGGCGTTTTGCCGCTTCATGGCAAAATACAGTACCAGGCTGTCCATGGCGAAGTTCGCGGGCAAGATGAGGAACCACATTCCTGTCGGGAAGAGATAGAAGAGCCACACGGGGAAAAGAATGTTATACAGTCGAGAGGCGCCGCGTCCTCGGCGCGCGTCGATTTCATGCATGGTTTGCGTCCTCCTGCCGATCCTTTGAAATATCATTACAAAATAAAAGTATAGCGGGCTTCGTGCAGAAATCAAGGAGGTAAATTTTGGCTGTGGATTATATAAAAATATGGTATGATAACATTGGAGAGTTTGTAAAGACAAAGCATTGAAAGGAGAAGCCCCATGACGCTGGATTTGACATGGGTTGTTTTCGATATTATCGGCACGGAGGCCTTCGCGCTTTCCGGCGCCTTGGTCGGGTTGTCGAGGAAAATGGACGCTTTCGGCATTATCGTCCTCGCGGTCTTGACGGCGGTGGGCGGAGGGATCATCCGCGACGTCCTCGTGGGAATTGTCCCGCCGTCGGCGCTGACAAATACGGTGAATCTTCTTCTGGCCGTCGCGACGGCAATCATCGTTTCCGCCGTTTACGGCACGTTTCGCTTTGCGCCGAGGCAGAGACGCCGATTCCTGCTCGTGTATCATTTGTCCGATACGCTTGGGCTGGCTGCGTTCACGGTCACGGGCGTCATTACGGGACTGGCGCAGAAGGACGCGCACTTTACGCTGCCGATCCTGCTCGGGCTTTTGACGGCGGTGGGCGGCGGCGTCTTGCGCGATCTCTTGGCGCAGCGTATGCCGACGGTGCTCCATGCGGACGTTTACGCGGTGGCCGCCGTCGCGGGGGCATTCATCGTCTGTGTGGCGGCGAAATACCATGGCGATATGCAGATCGCGTCCTGGCTCGGTTTCTTTACGGTTACGGTCCTGCGATTCTTTGCGCTTCGTTATCATTGGCAGATTTATCATCCAAAACCGGGAAAGAAAAAAATCATGCCGTGATATGGAACGTCGGCGATTTCTTGAGGCATACATAGAGCAGTCATAATAATTGTGGGAAAAATGGATGGAGCAAAAGATGTAAATGAAGATGAAAGTACAAGAACTTCCGGTGAAAGAATGGCTCGCGCATCTCAGACGGCATCCGATTCCGGAGATTATGGACGACACATGCCTGGACGCTCTGAAAAGTGTGAAAGCGCAGTATGGCGAGGTAATTTCCCACGGGGCCGGACTGGAAGTCCGGCTGGGAGACGAAGCGCGGTACGTGGACTACATCATGAATATCGACTCCGATATGCTTCCCTCTGTGGAGTCGCTTTGGTATGAGATCGACTACGAGGAATTCTTGCGTGTCGCGCGGGACGGCGGAACCATCGAACCGTGTCTTTTTGTGAATACGGGAGGAGATAAGGCGGAAGAGGCCGGCTATTGGGACAAGATGCTGCCGGCGTTTCTCGGGGAAGCGCGGGCGGTACGCCTCAGGCCAGCCTTCGACCGTGTGCTTGCGCCGTTGCCCAAAGGGGCGTTCGTCAAACAGATCGGCACGATGACTGGGCGGGGCGAGATTGACATCATGCGGCTCGTGATCATGTTTCCCAACTGGGAGATCGCCATGGCCGGGCTTGACGCCATTCGCTGGCCGGGTGACGTCGAGGCGTTTCGCAGAGTCACGGAGCCGTGGAAAGAAGTCAAGAACGTTGCCCTGAATTTTGACGTCGGCGTAGAGGGCGTGCTGCCCAAAGTCGGGCTGGAGGTTTTTTCCCGCTGGCGTCACCCGATACTGGTGGATAAGTTTGTCGCGAAGCTGGAAGAAGCGGGGCTTTGCCTGCCGTCGAAGGCCGAGGCGCTGCGTCGATGGGTTCGGCTCCGCCCCGAAGGCGATCCTTTTATCCAGACCTTGATTTCCTATTTCAAGCTGGTCTATCGGGACGGACGCATCGTCGAGGCGAAGGCATATCTGGAACAGTCTCCCTATGTCCATCATCATTATTTCGACGCATATGAGCAGCCGGCGCGCCTCGATATGGAGCTGACCGACCGGTATGACAACTCCATGCGCGAGAGCGACGCGTTTGCGCGGCTTTTAGAATGTACGGCGGCACGGGAGCAGGACAAGGAACAAACTGGCGGTATGTTTGAGAGCCTGCGGCGCAGGGGAAACGGCGTCCGTCAGGTGCGCTTCATCGGCGGCGAGGAATACGAGCATCTGGATCGGCTGCTGGAGCACTGCCGGGAATACGGTCTTCGCGCGGAGGTCGTGCTGGCGAAAAATGTAAGATCGACGCGGCTCGCCGAAATGATTGGGGCGGGGGCTGACGCCTTCCTCGTGGACGTCAACGCGGAAGACGGATCGGCTCTTCAAGTGCTGAAGACGCTTTACAATATGGGCTTTGCAAACGTGCGGGCGCGGTGGCGTCTCCACGCGGGGAATCTCGACAAGCTGGAGCGGGCGGTTCGACTCGCCGAGCGCCTCGGCGTGACGGAATTTCTCGTGACCGGCATGAGAAACTGTGACGTCGGGGATGGGAGGGAAATGCCGAGCCGCGTCCAGATCGAGCAGACGGCGGACTTCATCCGAACGTATAGGGGCGAGGCGACAGAGGAAGGCTCGGAGACGGAGCAAACGGAAAAGCCACGTATGGAGCTGACCGTAGAGAGCTGCTTTTCGCCGCTGGCTGCGTTTCTCGGCGGCGAGGATGCGGCGCAGAATCCGAATCGGGGCGTTGCGAGAGGATGCGAGGCGGGCCGCACGTTTGCCGCAGTCCGTACTGACGGCGCCTTTTCTCCCTGCGTCTGTCTCGCAGAGCGGGAAAAGGCGGATACGCTCTCTGCATATTGGGAGTCCTCGTCGATGAAGGCTTTCCGAGCGGCGGATCAGCCCGATGATTGCAGAGACTGCTGTTACCGACGGCGCTGCCTTCCCTGTCCGGACGTCATGGAGAAGGACGGCTGCCCGGTGAAGCATTGATTCCCGAATTCATTAAAAATGTATACATAAATTTTCCGAAAATTTTCCACTTTTTCCGTAGACGCGGGACGTAAAATCCGCTACAATAATGTGTATGCATCGCCGTCTTGTCCTTGAGAGCGCGGCGATGAAATTGACAGGGGAGGCAAGTCTATGAATATTCATGAGTACCAGAGCAAGCAGATCCTCAAGGAATTTGGCGTAAAAGTCCCAGCGGGAAATCCGGCGTTCAGTCCTGAAGAGGCGGCGCGGTTAGCGAAGGATCTCTCAACCGACGTGGTCGTAGTTAAGGCGCAGATCCACGCAGGCGGCCGCGGCAAGGCGGGCGGCGTGAAGCTCGCGCACAATATCGATGAGGTGAAGTCGTATGCTTCGGCGCTTCTTGGCAGGATCCTCGTGACCCATCAGACGGGGCCCGAAGGCAAAGAAGTTCATCGCCTCCTGATTGAAGAGGGGTCCGACATCGAGAAGGAATACTATCTTTCCCTTACCGTGGACAGAAAGACGGCGCAGATCGTAATGATGGGCTCCGCTGAGGGCGGCATGGAAATCAAGGAAGTCGCCGCCAAGACTCCGGAGAAGATCTTCAAAGAATATATCGACCCGGGCGTTGGCCTGATGCCTTTCCAGACGAAGCGTATGGCCTACAATATGGGATTCAAGCAGTCTGTGATCGCGAAGGCGTCGAAAACGATGGAGTGCCTCTATAATGCGTTCGTGGCGAAGGATTGCTCCCTTGCCGAGATCAATCCGCTCGTCGTGACGAAGCAGGGGGATGTGGTCGCTCTCGATGCGAAGCTCAATTTCGACGACAGCGGACTTTACCGTCATCCCGAGATCGAGGCGCTTCGCGACATCGACGAAGAAGACCCGAAGGAGCGCGCTGCGGCGAAAGCGGCGCTTTCGTATGTCAATCTTGGCGGCGACGTGGCCTGCATGGTCAACGGCGCGGGGCTCGCGATGGCGACAGTGGACATTATCAAATTCTACGGCGGCGAACCCGCCAACTTCCTCGACGTCGGCGGCGACTCCACGGTGGACAAGATTGCCGAGGCGTTCCGCATCATGCAGTCCGACGATCAGGTGCACAGCGTTTTCGTCAATATTTTCGGCGGCATCAATAAGTGCGACGTCATCGCGGCAGGAATTGTTGAAGCGGCGAAGGTCGTCGGCCTCCGTGTTCCGGTTATCGCGCGTCTCGACGGCACGAACGTCGACGAGGGACGCCGCATCTTGAAAGAAGCGAACGTTCCCGGCGTCCACATGGCGAAGAACATGGTCGAGGGCGCAAAGCTG
>CACZOL010000038.1 GCA_902782705.1 uncultured Selenomonadaceae bacterium | reverse complement strand
GGCACGAACAAGATATGGCGTATTTACGAGAACAGCACTACGCCGCTTTTGACCGCGTTCCAGACGAAGAAAGATAACATTATCCTGAATGCGGTTTATGACGGCAGGGCGGACGTGGGAACCTATTATAAGGGTGCATCTACGCAGACTTCTTCGCAGGCGATCGCGTGGGTCAATGATTATACGTTCTTTACCACGCCCGCGACGCTGACTGTCAGCTTCGCCGACACGACCAAGACTTACGACGGCAACACCACCGCCACGGCAGGCACGCCCACGCTGACGGGCGTTTTGGGAAATGACGATGTAGCTGTGACGGCAACCGCCACATACGCCGATAATGCAAACGTGGGCAATAAGACCGTCAATTATACGGGCGTGACGCTAACGGGCGCAAAAGCGGGGAATTACACGATCACGGCGACCGCCACGGGAAGCGGCACGATCACGCCGAAGGCGTTGTCCCTCGTCGCCGATCCGGTGACCATCACCGAGGGCGGCGCGATACCGACGACGTTCACAGGCAGCGCGGTGGGCTTTGTCACGGGAGATGGCCTTGCGCACGAGAGTGATTTGACCTTTGCACTGGAAAATCCGACGCCCTCCGCTGTCGGCAGCTACAAAGTGATTGGTACGCTGACCGGAAATTACGGGAACTATGACATTACAAACGCGGCGTCGAACAATACGGCGTTTGCCATCGTCCCGCAGCGGACGACGCCGACGCCGCAGGATGGGGGAACCATCGACGCGCTCCCGCCGTCGAACAGCGACACGGACGCGGCGAAGGAGCATAAGGCGACGGTGGCGGAGCTGGAGAACGAGACGCAGAAGCCGAAGGACGCGAAAGCGGTTTCGGCCGCCGATTCCGGCGAAGTCAACGTCACCATCGAAGACGAAGGAATCCGTGTTCCCGCTTCCATGGACATAACGGCATTGGCGGCACAAGAGGAAGAAGCGTAAAGTACGGAGGTGGAAGATGAGGGTGCGTAACCTTTGCCTTCCCCTTGAGGGGAAGGTGGCGCGCGAAGCGCGACGGATGAGGTGTTATGATGCAGCGGCCCTCCACCTCACCCACCGCCTGCGGCGGTCCCCCCTCCCCTCAAGGGGAGGGCTTTGTTTTCGTGCTTTCGCCGCGGTATTGGCTGCATTGACGCTTTTTTCCTCATCTGCTTTCGCCGCTCCTGCCGTGCCTGCGCCGTCGGAAAGCGTGCGGGACGAGCGGCCCGCGCGTGCGGCCGACATCTCCGATCAGACGCCGACGCAGACGGCCGCGCCGGAAATCCGGTTCACTTTGACCGAGATCTGCGTCGAGCATGACGGCATGCGCTTTTCCGACGAAGAATTGACGGAAATTGCCGCGCGCTATGCCGGACATGAAATCAACGGCGCGGCGCTGGACGAACTCTTGACGCGGCTGACGAACTACGCCCGCACCCACGGCTACCCGACGGCGGCGGCCTATATTCCCGCGCAGACGGCCACGGACGGGCGGCTTTTGCTCCGTATCCTGCCCGGACGGCTCGGAAAGATCACCCTCGAAAACGAAAGCCGCCTCTTGGACGGCGTGGCGAGGGGCATCTTGGCCCGACTCAAGGAAAAAGAGATCCTGCGCACGAAAGACCTTGAAAGCGCGCTGTATATCCTTGACGATCTGAGCGGGATCAAGGCGTCGGCGATTCTGTCGGCGGGCAGCGGCGTCGGTGAGACGGATCTCCTCGTGAAAATCAAGAACGACAAGCCTGCCTCGGCTATCGTCTACGCGGAAAACTACGGAAGCGAAGCGGCGGGAAGATACCGCTACGGCCTTTCGGCATCCCTCGAGAACGTGGGCGGCGTCGGCGGCAAGCTGACGGCGGGCGGCCTGATTTCCAATCACAAACAGCATGCCTATAACATCGGCTATGAGATGCCGGTCGGTCACAGCGCCACGCGGCTCGGCGTCGGCTTCTCCCGGTCGGACTACGAGCTGGGCAGTATCTTCAGCGAGCTGGGCGCGGAGGGCGTGGCGAATACCTACAGCTTTTGGGGCGAGACGCCGCTCTGGAAAGCGACGAAAAGCTCCCTTTCCGTGATTTACGGCTTCGACCATCGGGACATCACCGACAAGATGATGGGCTTTTCCTGGGACAAGCACAGCGCGGCGCTTTACGCGGGGATTTCCGGCATGGGGCGAGGCGACGGCTCGTATATTTCGTATCGCGTGGAGGCGCGGCACGGCACGATGACGGCGGACTCGGCATTTGCGCAGGAGCTGGGAAGAGACGGGCGGACCCTCGGCGGGTTCTGGAAAGGGACGCTGGACGTCACGGCGGTGCAAAGCCTCGGCCACAGCACCGACATCCTGCTGAAAGCGCAGGGACAGAAAGCGAGCCGAAATCTCGACAGCTCGGAGGAAATCTATCTCGGCGGCGCGAGAGGCGTCCGCGCCTATCCGCAGGGCGAGGCCTCCGGCGACGAGGGCGCGCTCGGCACGCTGGAGCTTCGCTGGCATACGCCGCTTCGTGGGCTGACGCTTTCCACGTATTTTGACGCGGGCACGATCCGGAGGACGAAGGACGGGCGCGGCG
>CACZOL010000037.1 GCA_902782705.1 uncultured Selenomonadaceae bacterium | reverse complement strand
TATGCTCTGTGAGTATAATGGGAGCGCTTAACGAGCTCGAGCGAAGCGAGGAGCGAATTTAGCGGCCCATATGCTCTGTGAGTATAATGGGAGCGCTTAACGAGCTCGAGCGAAGCGAGGAGCGAATTTAGCGGCCCATATGCTCTGTGAGTGTAATAGGGACACTCGACGAAAAAACATGCCTTACAGAAGGAGAATACGGATATGAAAAACGCGTACACGACGCAAATGGACGCGGCACGCAAAGGCATACGGACGCCGGAGATGGAGACCGTAGCGAAAAAAGAGCGCATGCAGCCGGAGACGCTGATGCGTCTCATGGCGGAGGGAAAAGTCGCCATCTGTGCGAATCGCGCGCATGCCTCGCTCGATCCGGAAGGCGTCGGCAGCATGCTCCGCACGAAGATCAATGTCAATCTCGGCGTGTCCCGGGATTGTGCGGACTACGATATGGAAATGGAAAAAGTGATACGTGCGGTGGAGCTCGGCGCGGAAGCGATCATGGATTTGTCCAGTCATGGAGACACGCAGCCTTTCCGGCGGAAGCTCGTCAAGGAATGTCCGGCGATGATCGGAACGGTGCCGATTTATGACAGCGTTATCCACTATCAGCGGGACTTGGAAACGCTCACGGCGCAGGATTTTATAGACGTCGTGCGGCTTCACGCCGAAGACGGCGTCGACTTCGTGACGCTGCACTGCGGCGTCACGCGCGACACGCTGCGGCAGATTCGCAGACACAAGCGCAAAATGAACATCGTCAGCCGGGGCGGCAGTCTGCTCTTTGCGTGGATGACCATGACCGGCTAGGAAAATCCTTTTTATACGCATTATGACGAAATCCTCGACATCTGTGAAAAACATGACGTGACGATTTCCCTCGGCGACGCGTGCCGCCCCGGCTGCCTCGCGGACGCGACAGACGTTTGCCAGATCGACGAGTTGGTGCGGTTGGGCGAGCTGACAAAGCGGGCGTGGGCGCATAACGTCCAAGTGCTCGTGGAAGGGCCGGGCCATGTGCCGCTCAATCAGATCGCGGCGAATATGGAAGTGCAGAAAAACGTCTGCATGGGCGCGCCGTTTTATGTACTTGGCCCGTTGGTAACGGATATCGCGCCGGGCTACGATCATATCACGTCGGCCATCGGCGGCGCCGTGGCGGCCATGCACGGCGCGGCTTTTCTATGTTATGTGACGCCGGCGGAGCATTTGGCCCTGCCGAATGTCGACGACGTTCGACAGGGGATTATCGCCGCGAAAATCGCCGCGCATGCCGCCGACGTCGCCAAAGGCGTTCCCGGTGCACGGGAAATCGACGACCGCATGGCGGAGGCACGGCGGGCGCTGGACTGGGAGGCGCAGTACGCCTGTGCGCTGGACCCGGAAACGGCGAAGGGGATTCGCGAAAGCCGTATGCCGGAAGGCGATCACAGCGAGGCTTGCAGCATGTGCGGAAAATTCTGCGCGGTGCGCAGTATGAACAAAGCGCTGAACAACGAGCGCGTGGACATTTTGTAAACGATAGGTAAAAGAAGAGGGTGCCCGGATTCGGACACCCTCTTTGTGTCTTTAGTTATCGGATAAAGTTCGTTCCGATGCGTTCTTCTTTTTTCGGCAGGTTGAATTTCTCCTTGCCGAGAGAGATGCTCTTCATCAGGAACGTCATGTTTTGCGCCAGCGTCCGCATCGTCTGCAGCCCCTCGCCGTCCTGTGCGGCTTCGCCCGGCGTCAGGCCGTGGACGCTGTTCCAGTATTGGCTTGGCGCCACGGGCATCCCGCTGATGGTGAAGTACTTGTTCAGCTCGTCGAAAGTCGCAGAGCATCCGCCGCGCCGCGCCACAGCGACAGCCGCGCCGACTTTCATCGTCTTATCGAACGGCGCGCTGAAAAACAGCCGGTCGAGGAACGCGACGAGCGTCGCGTTTGCCGAGGCGTAATAGACCGGCGTTCCGACCACGAGTCCGTCCGCCGCCTCAAAAAGCGGCGCGGCTTCGTTTACCGCGTCGTCGAAAACGCATTTCCCCTTCTCACGGCACGAGCCGCAGGCCACGCAGCCGCGAATCGCCTTGCTGCCGATTTGTAAAAGCGTCGTCTCGACGCCTTCCGCCTCGAAGGTTTTCCGCATTTCCTCCAGAGCGATCGCCGTATTTCCCTGCGGATGCGGCGATCCGTTGACCATCAGTACTCTCATTTCAATCTCTCCTTCCGAATGGTTAATATTTATGATATGACCTGATTGGAGCTTTCACACTGCCGCCAGCAGAAGCAGCGGGATCAGGAGCAGCGCCCAATACGGCTTCCGCGCTTCGGCGGGGATCGCTTCTTTCAGGATCATTTGCACGAATATGAAATTCGACGTCACGAGAAAGAAAAGGCCGCGATTTTCAAAGAACATGCCCAGCGTCTCGCGGCGGTTGAGCCCATAGGGCGCCGCCATATCCGGCCCGAAGATCGAAAGCAGCAGCACCGACACCGTCAGCCCCAAAAAACTCGGCACGATGACGCGGCGCAGGAACACCGGGTCCGCGATGCCGTGCTGCCGATGCTGGAGCATGAAGGGCAGCGTGCAGGACACCGTCGAGACGAGCACCAGGAGCGCCGCGAGGGACGGCATCCGCCGCAGGTTGGAAATAAACAAGAGAAGATTGAAAGCCAGCATGAGCCGTCCGAAGATAAAAATTTTCCGTGGATCGTAATATTCTTTGAGTCCAATCACAGATTCTCTCTCCTATCCGCATTGACTGCTGATGTTTTTGCGTTAATAGTATTCGTCAAAAATTCAAATTCTCCTTTAAGATGTTTTGGAGAAGAGAACGACGCACGTTTATGTGCTGGAAAAACTTGCGCTTCCTTGCGGAAAAGAGTAAGATAAGAAAAAATTATCAATTAGAGGAACAAGAACTGGGATAGGCCGTGATCCTGCCGGGGCTTTTTCCGTGAGAGGAAGACGAAGGGTGGAAGACTTTTTCGGAAGCGTCGGGCGGTTTGTGATCCGATGGCTGCAATATGTCGGGGAGGTCGTGCTGCTGCTGGCGGAAACGCTCAAGCAGATGAGAAGGCCGCCCCGTATGCGCCATGTCTTCTCACAGATGGCGCACCTCGGCGCGGACTCGCTTCCGATTGTCGGATTGACGCTGCTGTTCACGGGCATGGTCATGACGCTCCAGATCGCGCACGAATTTATTCGGTTCGGCGCGCAGTCGACGATTGGCGGCGTTATCGCCATCGCCGTCGGCAGGGAACTCGGCCCGGTGCTCGTCGGCGTCGTCGCGGCGGGGCGCGTCGGCTCGGCCATCACGGCGGAGATCAGCACGATGAAAGTCACAGAGCAGATCGACGCGCTTCGGGTGATGGCAACGAGCCCTATCGGGTATTTGATCGTGCCGCGCATGATCGCCTGCATGGCGATGGTTCCGGTGCTGACGATTTTCGGCGACGTGATCGGGATTCTCGGCGGCTGGCTGATTGCGGTAGGCTGGTCCGGCATTTCTTCGTATCTGTATTGGAATTCGATTACGACGTTTGCGGTGGTTCACGACATCACAGGCGGCCTTGTCAAGGCGGCGGTTTTCGGGATGTTCATCGCTGTGCTCGGCTGCTACTGCGGGCTCAAGGCGCCGGCGGGTGCGGAAGGCGTCGGCGTCGCGACGACGCGCTCGGTCGTCAGCGCGATTATCGTCATTTTCATCATGAATTGCTTTTTATCGTTGATCTTGTATAAATGAGGGTCGCCATGATCGAACTGAAGCATGTGGACAAATCCTTCGGGCATAAAGAAGTGCTTCGGGACGTCGGCTTTCGCGTGGAAGACGGCGAGACGCTGGCGCTGATCGGAGGCTCGGGCTCCGGCAAGAGCACACTGCTTCGCCTGATGATCGGCCTCGACCGGCCGACGTCCGGGGAAATCTGGGTGAACGGAACGGAAATCACGCAGCTTGACGAGGAAGAGCTCGACGAGGTGCGGCTTTCGATGGGCATGGTGTTCCAGTATTCGGCGCTGTTCGATTCGATGACCGTCGGAGACAACGTGGCCTTCGGGCTTCGCGAGCATACGGATTACCCGGAGGAGAAGATTCGGGAAATCATAAAGGAAAAGCTGAAACTTGTGGGCCTGCCCGACGCGGCGGATATGATGCCGGGCGAGCTCTCGGGCGGCATGAAGAAACGCGTGAGTCTGGCGCGGGCGTTGGCTTTCGGCCCGTCCATCATTTTTTACGACGAGCCGGACTCGGGTCTCGATCCTGTGATGACGAAAAAAATTGGCGAACTGATTATCTCGACGCAGAAAGCGACCGGCGTCACATCGGTGGTCGTCACCCACGACATGGAGACGGCGTGTTTCGTGGCGGACCGTATCGCGATGCTCTACGAGGGAGAGATCATCGCTTTGGAGAAGACGGAGACGTTTCGGCGATTGCGCGACCCGCGTGTGCGGGATTTTCTGCGGGGATTTGCGATAGAGGAAGGGGACTTGGCACGTGACAAATGAAGTGAAGGTCGGCGCGTTTACCGTTTGCGGGTTGGCATTGCTGGCGTTCATGCTGGTCATGCTTTCCGGCATCACATTTTTTGGCAGCGGCTATTACACATTGTACGCGACGTTTCCCGAAGTCATCGGTCTGAACCCGTCGGCGGAGGTGCGCTTTGCGGGCGTGCCCGTGGGAAAAGTGAACGCCGTCGAGACGGAAGGGATGCACGTGCTGGTCACGATGTCCGTGAAGGACGATATCCGCGTGCCGCACGCTTCGGTCATCACGGTCAGCTCCAGCGGGTTCCTCGGCGAAAAATACATCAACATCCTGCCGGCGAAAGACGCGGGCGTGTATCTGGGAGATGGCGACCATGTGGCGGGCACGCCGGAAGAGAATATGGAAAACGTCATTTCGAAGATGTCTATGCTCGTGGAGCAGGCGCATGAGATGCTGAACGGCATCAACGGCGTACTCAACGATCCGCAGCTCAAGACGTCTTTCGTCAGCACGGTGGTCAACCTGAAAGAGATCACGAGCAACGTCCGCGAAATGACCGGCACGTTCTC
>CACZOL010000036.1 GCA_902782705.1 uncultured Selenomonadaceae bacterium | reverse complement strand
CGAAAAGCCCGCCGATGAGCAGCTCCCTTCCCAAGAAGAGGAAGACCAGCGCACCCATAAGCGTGCAGACCGCAAGGAATTTCAGCGTCCAAACGCCGCTCCTGCCGTAGATTGATAAGAATTTCTGCATATTTCCCCCCGATGGGAATCCCCACCCGACGAAATATTTTCCGCCCTATTATACTCCTAAGCACAAAATCTTTGCAAGCAAATAAAAATTTTTTTGCAGATTTTTTTCAGAGAAGAGTGAACATCTTCCTATTTTTTTCAATTTGCAGGCGCGAAGCAAAAAATGCAACAAAAAAGACGGCTATTATTCGCCGTCTTTCTTTCCAAAATGTATTTTCACCTGAGAATAAATCGAATAAATCGCCACGGGAAACCCAAGAAAAATACCCGTGATCGTACCCGCCGGCTCAATGCCGAAAATCGCATCCGCTTTTTTGCCAAGCCAAATGCACGCAAGCACCGTCAGCGCCACCGAGACGCCGATTCCCGCGAAATACGAAGCGGCCCAAATGTAACGGAAGAGCAGCTTACGACGCTTTGGCACTCCCGCGCCGCCGCCTTTTCTATCGTCCATGACCGATTACGCGAAAGGAGCCGGCGGTGTTTCGCTTTTTCCGTACCGATAAAGGATCGCGTCGACGATGCGGCTGGCGGCTTTGCCGTCGCCGTACGGGCTTCTCGCCTCCGCCATGCGCGCGTATTCCTTTTCGTCCGACAAGAGACGGCGCGCTTCCTCATAGACACGTTCCTCTTCCGTGCCGACGAGCCGCACCGTTCCCGCCTCCACCGCCTCGGGGCGCTCCGTCGTACCGCGCAGCACGAGAACGGGTTTCCCGAGCGCGGGCGCTTCTTCCTGCACGCCGCCCGAATCCGTCAAAATCAAGGTCGACCGGTGCATAAGATTCGCAAACGGCTCATAATCCAGCGGCTCGATCAAATGGACGCGCTCCGCATCGCCCAGCACCTCGTTCACCACCTCGCGCACCTTCGGGTTCCGGTGCACGGGGAACACGACCTCAATATCGGGAAATTCCCCGACGAGACGCTTGAGCGCCTTATAAACATGACGCATGGGCTCGCCGAGATTTTCGCGGCGATGTGTCGTGACCAGCACCACGCGGCGGTTTCCATAGTCGATGCCGGAAAGCGCGGCGTCCTCGAATCCGAATTCATCCTGCACCGTATGATGGAGCGCGTCGATGACCGTATTGCCCGTGATGAAGATATTTTCTTCCGGCACGTGCTCGGCGCGGAGATTCGACGCCGAAGTCGCCGTCGGCGCAAAATGCAGGTCGGCGATGGCGCCGGTCAGATGACGATTCATCTCCTCGGGGAACGGCGAATATTTGTCATACGTACGAAGCCCGGCCTCCACATGGCCCACCGCGATCTGATGATAATAGGCCGCCAAAGCGCCCGCGAAGGTCGTCGTCGTATCGCCGTGCACGAGCACGAGATTCGGCGCTTCTTTCGTCATCACCTCGTCGAGCCCCTTCAAAGCTCGCGCCGTGATATCGAAAAGCGTCTGTCCCTCGGACATGATGTCGAGGTCGTAATCCGGCACAATGCGGAAAAGACGCAGCACTTGATCGAGCATTTCCCGATGCTGCGCCGTCACCGCGACGACAGGCGTAATCTCCTCAGGGTGCTTCGCCAGTTCCAGCACCACCGGCGCCATCTTTATCGCCTCGGGGCGCGTGCCGAAAACCGTCATGACTTTTATTTTCTTAGGAATGTCCGTTCCAGCCATAAATCTACCTCGTCACCTTTTTCATGGTCAGTATGCCTAACCGCTTCGCGCCGTACAGGACGGCGACGATCATCAAAACCAGGATCAGGATCGCGAGCCGCGGGCTGACCGCCGTCATCGCGATCGCAGCCGAGCCAAGCAAAGCGCTGAACACATACATCAAAAGCACCGCCTGCCGCTGTGAGAAGCCGAGACGCAAAAGCCGATGGTGGAGATGGCCTTTATCCGGCTTCATGATTGGAGCGCCCGCCAGCCAGCGCCGAACGATGGCAAACGTCGTATCCATGATCGGAAGCCCGAGGGCGAGCACCGGCACCACCAGCGCCACCAGCGCCGCGCTTTTGATGACGCCGACGACGGAGATGCCCGAAAGCATGAATCCGAGGAACATGCTGCCCGTATCGCCCATGAAGATTTTCGCGGGGTTGAAATTATAGAAAAGGAAGCCGAACGCCGATCCCGCCAGCGCCGCCGTCACCACCGCTACCACGAGGACGTCCATGCGGAGCGCCACGAGGCAGATGGTCAGCGAAGCGATGGTCGCGACGCCCGCCGCCAGCCCGTCGAGACCGTCGATCAGGTTCACCGTGTTCGTGATGCCGACCATCCAAAATATCGTCAGCGGGATCGTCACGTAATCGTAGAGATAGGTAATCTCGCCGGAAAAGGACGTGATGAAATCAATGCGAACGCCGAAAGCCACCGCCGCCCATGCGCAAAGGATCTGCCCAATCAGTTTCACGCGCGCCGGCAGGCTCACATAATCGTCCCAAAGCCCCAGCGCCACGATCATCGACCCGCCGACGACAAGTCCCGTAACGCCCTGCGCCATTTCTTCTGGGATTTCCGCCGTCTCCAGCAAAAACCCCATCGAGATCATGAACGCCGCGTAAATCGCCAGACCGCCGATTCGCGGGATCGGCTTCTTGTGGACTTTTCGCGCGTCCGGCGCGTCCAGCGCCCCCGTCCGAAAAGCGAGTTTTATCACAAACGGCGTCAAGACCACGGCGGCCACCGCCGCAATCAAAAACGCCCAGAAATAACTCGGCATGAAGTTTCACACCTCTTAGCATCTTGTCACATAATAAAAACATTTCACAGGTGAAGCTATTCTACCGCAACGGGCGAAAAGTGTCAATCAACCCGCGCGGTCAGCCGACGGCCTGCTCATCACCCTAGTGTACCAGATCCTCCGCCACGGATTTTTTCCCTAAAAGCGTCCGGAACCTTTCCTCGTTTGCATCATAAGAAGCCGCCGTACAATCATTTTCCGGCTCGTACAAGCCCTCCGGCCGGATCCCGATCAACCCCAGCATGAAATTGAACAGCAAATCGATCGTGAACACCTTGTCCTTCGCCCGGAAAACCTGCTTAAAGATTTCCGGCTTCTCTTTGGAAAAAGACGGGGAAAAGAAAGCAAAAAACGGAATCCGGACCATCCCCCACGAAAAATCGGTGGCGCTGTGCATACGGCCTTCATCTATGCCTTCGCCATGGTCAGACAGGTAAACCATCGCCCGAAAATTTGGCAGCGTCTGTGCCGTCTCCCACAGTTTTTTCAGTACGGCGTCTGTATAAAGAATGCTGTTGTCGTATTCATCCATCCGTCGGGCCCCGCCCGAAAACCGCTTGAACGTCGACGGATATCGATTGATATAGGAATTGTGGCTTCCCATCAGATGAACGACAATCACCATCCGGTCCTGTATCTCGATTCCTTTTAAGCGATCCGCAAGGATTTCGTCATAAAACGCCATGCGCGACAAATCCGAATACGAATTTGTCCAGACCTGCTGTTCCGCCTCGTCTGCAATCACCGTGACCGGCGCCTCGTAAGCGCCGAAGCGGGCCTGATTGCTGAGCCATGCCGTATGCCCTCCGGCCGCGCGTACCACCTCGAGCAGCGACGGCGCAGTCTCCAAGGGCTTCTCATTGTACTGATTCTTCGCCGTCAGCGCATAAGAAAGCGCCTGATCCGTCGTGGGGAAACAAGTATAGGCCTTTGAAAACAGGCACAGGTTTTCATCCTGCAGCACCGAGGAAAGCCACGGCGTCGTATCGCGCCCATAACCATAAGCGCCGAAATGGTCGCGCGTAGCGGATTCGCCGATGACAATGACATAAACCCCGGGGTCCCGCCACTCCATCGACGAAGCAATCTCTTCCATAGCCTGCTTGCGCTCCGCACGTTTTTTGCGAAATTCCTCCTGCCCCTTCAAGT
>CACZOL010000035.1 GCA_902782705.1 uncultured Selenomonadaceae bacterium | reverse complement strand
GCCGAGCAGGATATAGCCCATGTGCGACACCGACGAATAGCCGATGATGTATTTGAGGTCCTTTTGCGCCATGACGATATAGGCCGCATACAGGACGCCCATCACCGCCGTCGTGACGATCAGCGGCGACCAATATTTCGCACCGACGGGCAAGAGCAGCACGCCGACCCGGATCAAACCGTACGCGCCGAGCTTTTTCAGGATGCCCGCGTGAATCATGGAAACAGCCGTAGGCGCCGCGGCATGGCCGTCCGGCGACCAGCTGTGGAACGGGAACATCGAAAGCAGCGAGCCGAATCCCAGCAAAAGCAGCGGGAAGGTGGAAATCTGGAAGCTGTCGCTGAATCTTCCCATTTCCCCGGCCAATCGCAGCGCGTCAAAGTCGAAGGTGCGCTCCCCCGCCGGATAAGCGGTCACGTAGAGCAGCACGACGCCGACGAGCATGAAGGCCGAGCCCATCAGCAGGAACACGATGAATTTCATGCCGACGAATTCTTTCGGCAGCCGCTTCGTAGAGCCCCAGACCAGCACCATGATAAACACGGGGATCACGAAGAGCTCGTAAGAAAGCAGGAACAGGAACAAGTCCCTCGCGATGAACGTGCCGGTGACGCCCGCAATCAGGAGCAGCAACAGGATGAAGAATTCCTTCGGCCGCTTTTCCGTATTCCACGATGTGTAGACGGCGGAAACGCCGATAACGCCCACCAGCAAGAGCAGCGGCATCGAGATGCCGTCGACGCCTACCGAGTAACAAACGCCGAGATCGGCCACCCACGGGATTTTTTCGGCGAATTGCACGCCGCCCGCCATGGTATCGAAGCTGAAGAACGCATAGACCGTCAGGCACAGCATGAAGATCGTCGCAGCCGCCGCCACTCTGCGGATCGTTTCCCTGTCGTCTTTCGGCACGAAGCACAGCACAAAGGCCGCAACGATCGGCGCGATCAAAACGGTGGAAAGCAAAGGGAACTCCATCAGAACGCACCTCCCGTCACCGAAAGTATTTTCACCGCGTAAAACAGGCTGTACGCCACCAGCGCGATGACGCCGGTATAGAAGAATGCGACGTACCGCTGCGCGTCGCCGTTCTGCGGCAGCGCCAGCAAAACGCTGAGTCCGCGCGTCATACGGCCGAGGCCGTGTACGACGCCGTCGACGATATGCGTATCGATCCAGTATGCGAGCCGTCCCGCTTTGTCGACGGTCAATTCACGGATAAACGCGTAAATCTCGTCGATATAGTAAGCGTGAAAGCTCAGATCGTAAAGCACGCCGAGCCGCCGCGCAATCTGATGGGACGACCAGCGCTTTTCGACATAAATCTGATAGGCCAACCACATCGCGAACAGGGAAAGCACGATGGAGCTGCCCGCAATCGTCCAGTTGATCGCCTCTTCCTCATGTACGCCGTAAAACACCCAATCGCTGAATCCCGCGAAATGTCCCCATGCGCCGCTGACGACGGAGAGCACCGCAAGCACGACAAGGGGCCAGCGCATGAACGCGTTCGTCTCCTGCGCGGGGCAGTCGTCGCTGACCTCGCCGAAGAAGGCGACGAACAGCAGGCGCGACATGTAAAACGCCGTCATGAAGGCCGTAATCGAAGCCAGCAGGTAAAGCGGGAAGCTGACTTCTGCGGCGGCGGCAAGAATCGCGTCTTTCGAGAAAAATCCGGCGAAGGGCGGAAGTCCGGCAATCGCCAGCACGCCGATGGTCATGCACTTAAAGGTCACGGGCATACGATGGCGAAGACCGCCCATCTTGAAAATGTCCGCTTCCTCGTGCATCGCCTCGATGACCGCGCCGGCACAGAGGAACATCAGCGCCTTGAAGAACGCGTGGGTCATCAGGTGGAACATCGAGGCCGTCAGCGACCCGACGCCGAGAGCCAGCATCATATAGCCGAGCTGACTGATGGTCGAGTATGCGAGAATGCGCTTGAAAGGCCGCTGCGTGATCGCGATCGTCGCCGCGAAAAACGCTGTAAATCCGCCGAGCCACGCAATCACGCTCATTACGATCGGAAGCTCCGCGAAAATGAAATAGGCGCGCCCGATCAAATAAACGCCGGCCACGACCATCGTTGCCGCGTGAATCAGCGCGGAAACGGGCGTAGGGCCTTCCATCGCGTCCGGCAGCCAGACATGGAGCGGGAACTGTCCCGATTTGCCGATCGGACCAATGAAAAGCAGCAATCCGATGACCGTCAGGAAGCTCGTGCCCGACACCCAGATATAATTGGGAAGCATCGATTTCAGCGCAACGAAGTCCACCGTGCCGAAGGTGATCTGCAAAAGCAGGATGCCGAGCAGCATTCCGAAATCACCGATACGCGTGGTGATGAACGCCTTTTTCGCGGCCTCCCGCGCGGAAATCTTGTAATAGTAGAATCCAATCAAAAGATATGAGCAAAGGCCGACGCCTTCCCAGAAGATATACATCTGCAAAAAGTTCAGGGAAATGACGAGGCCGAGCATCGACGCCGCAAACAGAGACAGGAACGCAAAGAAGCGGCCCATCCCCGGATCGTGCTCCATGTATCCGACGGAATAGATATTGACCATAAGGGCCACCGTCGTGACCACGACGAGCATCATCGCCGTCAGCGGATCGATCAGCACGCCCATGCCGAGCTCCATATCGCCGATACGCGCCCAGACCGTCTTCATGACGAAGGGAGCCGCCATGACGAGACGTTTCGTCAGCACCGCGCCGACGACGCCGAGCGAGAGCAGGAAGCTGGCGCCGATGGCCGTAATGCCGATGATCGCCGACTTCTTTTTGTCCTGACGCGTCCCCAGCCCGATGATGAGAAATGCCAGCGCCGGAAGGAGCGGAATCAGCCATGCGTGATAAAGCGCAAAATCAATCATCAAGCTCCCCCCTTATCCCTTCAGTTCTTTCAGCTCGTCGACGTTGACCGTGCCGCGATCGCGGTAAATGCGGAACGTAAGCGCCACGCCCACCGCGATTTCGGACGCCGCCACCGCGACGGAGAAGATCGCCATCAGTTGTCCCGAATAATCGGGAACCGGCATATACTGGTTAAACGCCACCAGATTGATATTGACCGCGTTCAGCATCAGCTCCACGCACATCAGAAGCGGAATCAAGCCTTTTTTCGTCAACAGGCCGAAAAGCCCGATGGAAAACAGGATTGCCGACAGGAGCAGGAAATGATGGAGCCCGACGTGGGTCGCAAGCTGCATAAACTCCATGAAGTTCATCATCGCTCGTCCGCCCCCTTTGCCAAAACGATCGCCCCGATCATCGCAATCAGAAGCAGGACAGCGATAACCTCGAAAGGCAGCACATAATGCGTGAGCATCAAATCCGCAAGACCCGGCGCGGCGTCTCCGAGAGGCTGCGCCGCAGACCTGAACGGCGAAAAGATCGCCACCGCCGCCATACCCAAAAGGAACAGCCCTGTCACACCCGCCGCCATCACATGGTGTATCAGCCCCCGCGACGGATTGGAATGTCCCATGTCGTCGCGCCGCGTCAGCATGATTGCCATGACGATCAGTACCGCCACTGCGCCGCCGTAAACAAGGATCTGTACCGCGCCCATGAACTCCGCGCCGATGGAAAGATACAGACACGCGACGCAGATGAATGTCGCCGTCAGCGACAGCGCGCTGTGTACGACGTTCCGGAAGAAAACGACGCCGCAGGCGAAAAGCAACGCAAGCCCCGCGAACAGGAAGAATACGCCCGCCTCGATCAGACTCGGCACGTCGTAATCGTTCGCCAGAGAGAGCGCCCAAGCGACCAGCCCGTGCACCTGCCCTAAAACCGCGTCCATCAGGCGTCACCTCCCTCGTTCTTTTGTTTTTCCGCTTCCGCTTTGGCCGCGGCTTCCGCCTCGGCTTCGGCTTTCGCTTTTGCCATCACTTCTTCAAAATACGCCTTGCCCTCGGCGGTTACGAGTTCGTCTTCCATTTCCTCTCTGTGCCAAGTCGAGATCGCGTAATTTTTGTCCCACGAGAGCGCGTGGGTATTGCACGCCTCCACGCACATATTGCAGTACAGGCATCGCCCGACGAGGTGGACGTAGCTTTGCATGTGCCGCTTCTTTTTCGCGTCCGGTACGATCTTCAGCTTGATCGCCTGATTCGGGCACGCCAGCGAGCAGAGCGAGCAGGCAATGCACTTCTTATGATCGAGCACCAGATGACCGCCGCGAAACCGCTCCGTCATCGGCAGCTTCTCCTCCGGATAGCAGAACGTCTCTTTCTTGCCCCAGAAATGTTTCCAGGTGACGCCCATACCCGTTAAAAGGCCTTCTCCAATCATTCGTCAGCCTCCTTATTTAAAACCATTGCCGCGCGTAAATGCCCACGCCGGTGAAAAGCACATTGGCGAGCGCCAGCGGCAACAGGATTTTCCAGCTAAAGGCGAGCATCTGGTCAATACGCGTGCGCGGAAACGTCCAGCGGAACCACATGAACACAAAGACCATCGCCAATACTTTCAGACCGAACCAGACGGCGCCCGGCAAAAACGGCCCGTTCCAGCCGCCAAGGAAAAACACCGTCGTCAAGATCGAGACGGACAAAAGATTCGCGTACTCGGCAAGGAAGAAGAGCGCCCAGCGCATACCGCTGTACTCGGCGAAAGGCCCTGCGACAATCTCCGCCTCGCCTTCCACAAGGTCGAAAGGAACGCGGTTCGTCTCCGCCGTGGCGGAAATCACAAAGACCACGAATGCAATCGGCTGCATCAGGATGAACCAAAGCTGCTGGCTCTGCGCATCCACGATATCGCACATGCGCATGGAGCCGGAAAGCATCACGACGCCGAGCAGAGAAAAGATCATCGGCGCTTCATAGGAAAGCATCTGCGCCACCGTGCGCATGCCGCCGATGAACGCGTATTTGCTGTTGGACGCGTAGCCGCTGATCAAGAACGGCAGCACCGCCTGGGAAGAGATGGCCAGCATCAGGAAGATGCCAACATTCACGTCGGCTAACGCCACGCCCTTGTCAAACGGGAAAAAGGCATAGATGAGCGCCGTGGGCACAAAGAGCAGCATGGGGCCAAGCGCCCAAACCACCCGGTCGCACCCCTCCGGGATGATGTCCTCTTTGCTCATCAGTTTCAGCATATCCGCGATAGGCTGTAGCAAACCGTACCGTCCGCCGACGCGGTTCGGGCCGATACGCACCTGCATGAAAGCGCAAACTTTGCGCTCCCCATACGTGAAGACAATCGCCGCCACCGAGATCAGGCCGAGAATCGCACCGATGCCGACGCACTTCATCAAAATACCCGCAACCAGTTCGCTGCCGAAAATCAGCATGAACAGTTCATGCAGCAGTTCAGCCGCCGTTCCCACGACGCCCCGCTCCATGATCGCATTCCACAACTCCATCAGCAGTCCACCTCCCCCATCAGCGGATCAATGGCGGAAAACGCGGCGACCGAATCGCCGATCAGCATTCCCCGACACATATCGTCAAGTCCCTGCAGATTTATGAAAGAAGGACGGCGGATATGCACGCGATACGGCTTCGTCGAGCCGTCGCTGACGATGTAGAATCCAAGCTCGCCCCTCGTGCCCTCCGTCCGGCTGTATACTTCGCCTTTCGGCGGACGCAATACCTTCGGGAACTTCGCCATGATATCGCCTTCCGGCAGTCCGTCCAGCGCCTGCCGGACGATTTTTGCGCTCTCGTTGATCTCCAGATAGCGAACCCGGTACCGATCCCAGTTGTCGCCGTTTTCCCCAACCGGAACGTCAAACTCGAATTTCGGATAGACGCTGTACCCGTCCACTTTGCGAATATCGAAAGGAATACCCACCGCGCGGATATTCGGCCCCGTCATGTTGTGGCTGAGCGCCTGCTCTTTCGTCATGGGGGATGTCCCGTGCAGTCGGTGCTGGAGGATCTCGTTGCCCGTCAGGATATCCTCATATTCCTGCATGAATTCCGGTACGATCTTCAAAAACGCATCGCACTTCGCCGCAAACTCCGGCGGCAGATCG
>CACZOL010000034.1 GCA_902782705.1 uncultured Selenomonadaceae bacterium | reverse complement strand
TTGCCGAGAGCGTGGAAAACCAGCGTCTCGTCGAGACGGTTCAAGAACTCCGGCTTGAAGACTTTCTTCGTCTCTTCCAGCACGCGCTTTTTCGCGCGCTCCTGCGTGTCCGCCGCCGTATCGTGCACAAGGAAGCCCATGGGAGCCCCCTCGTCTTTCAGGAAGCTCGCGCCGACGTTCGACGTCATGATGACGACGGTATTCTTGAAGTCGGCGGTGCGCCCCTGGCTGTCCGTCAGCCGCCCGTCCTCCAAGACTTGCAGCAAGATGTTGAACACATCGGGATGCGCTTTCTCGATCTCGTCGAGCAAAATAATCGAGTACGGCTTTTTCCGAACGGCGTCGGTGAGCTGACCGCCCTCTTCATAGCCGACGTAGCCCGGAGGCGCGCCGACCAGCCGCGAGACGGTAAATTTCTCCATGTACTCGGACATATCAAAACGGATAATCGCGTCTTCGCTGTCAAAAAGCGCCTCTGCCAACGCTTTCGCCAGCTCGGTCTTGCCGACGCCGGTAGGCCCGAGGAACAGGAACGAACCGATGGGCCGCTTCGGATCTTTGAGTCCGGCCCGCGCGCGGCGGATTGCCCGCGAAAGCGCGGCAACCGCTTCGCCCTGGCCGACGACGCGCCGCTTGAGGATTTTTTCCAGATGCAGCAGCCGCTCAGACTCCTGCGCCTCGATCTTGCGCACAGGAATCCCCGTCCAAAGCCCCACCGCCTCGGCAATATCTTCTTCGGTAACGGTGATTTGTTCCTTGCCGCTCTCTTTCCACTCGCTCTGGGCCTCTTCCAGACGCTTTTTGACCACGCCCTCCTCGTCCCGGAGCAGCGCGGCACGCTCGTATTCCTGCGCCTCGATCGCGCTTTCCTTTTCGGCGCGAAGACGGTCGATTTCCTTTTCCGCCTCCCGCACGCCGTCAGGCTGCGCGACCGTGGTCATGCGCACCTTGGAAGCCGCCTCGTCCATCAGGTCGATGGCCTTGTCCGGCAAAAAACGGTCCGTAATATACCGCTTGGAAAGCCGCACGGCGGCGTCGATGGCCTCGTCGGTAATCCGCGCGTGATGATAATCTTCGTATGTCTCGCGCAATCCGCGCAAAATGGCAATCGCCGCGTCCGCGTCCGGCTCTTCAACGAGCACCGTCTGGAACCGGCGCACAAGCGCCGCGTCCTTCTCAAAGTATTTGCGGTACTCTTTCACCGTCGTCGCGCCGATGACCTGAATCTCACCGCGCGAGAGCGCCGGCTTCAAGATGTTCGCCGCGTCGAGCGAGCCTTCGGCGCCGCCCGCACCGATCAAAGTGTGCATCTCGTCGATAAAGAGAATGACGTTGCCGGCCTTGCGGATTTCCTTCAAGATGCCGTGCAGACGCTCCTCAAACTCGCCCCGATATTTCGCCCCCGCCACTACGGCCGACATGGAAAGCGAAATGACGCGCTTGTCCCGCAGCATATACGGCACCGCGCCTGATGCGATCGCTTCAGCCAGCCCTTCGACGATGGCTGTTTTGCCGACGCCCGGCTCGCCGATCAAAATCGGATTGTTTTTCACGCGCCGCGCGAGAATCTGGATCACGCGCTGAATTTCTCGTTCGCGCCCGACGACGGGATCGAGTTTCCCCTTCGCCGCAAGATCGCTCAAAGAGCGTCCGTATTTTACGAGCAGCGGCGTTCCGGCCTCGCTCTTCTCCTGCTCGTCGTCGTCGCCTTCGTCATCCAGCATTTCAAAGACCGTCTCGCGGACGAGATCGAGGTCGGCGCCCAGCGACGACAGCACCCGCGCCGCCGTATTGCCGCTTTCCCGCGTCAGGGCAAGCAAGATATGCTCGGTGCCGATATAGTCATGACCGAGTTGATTCGCTTCCTCGACGGAAAACTGCATGACGCGCTTTGCGCTTGGCGTATAATACGGATTATCCGGCTCGCCTTCCCGCGTGCCCGTGACACGCCCGATGCGCGACCGCGCCGTTTCAAAGTCAACGCCGAGTTCCGAGAGAACTTGGGCCGCCATGCCCTCCCGCTCATGCAAAATGCCCAAAAGCAGATGCTCCGGGCCGATATGACTGCGCCCCGAATCCAGCGCTTCCTTCTGCGCAAATTTCAACGCAGAGATGGCGTGCGGTGTAAATTGATTGTTCATAATGAATTCTCCTATATAGGCGCGCCTCCCGAAAGGATCTGCCGAACAACGGCGGCGCGCTTCCTGTCTATTTCCGTTTGTGAAAGGTTATCATTTCCCGCAAGATTTTTCAAGTAGCTTGGACGGCTGGCAATCAAAAGCTCGGAGAAACGTTCCGCGGGCGCTTCGTGCAAAAGGCCAAGGTCGAGACCGAGCCGCACCTTGCTGATAAGCTCCAACACTTCGCTTTCGCCGAGGGAGCGCGCATATTTCAGCACGCCGTAAGACCTCCATACCGCGTCCTCCAGCCGTTCCTTCGAGGTCATGGCCAGTGCCTTGCGCGCGCGTCGCTCATTGTCGATAATCTGTGTCGCGGCGGTCATCAGGTTCTCGATGATCGCCTGTTCCGTAAAGCCCAGCGTAAGCTGATTCGACACGGCGAAAATATTGCCCACCGTCTCGCTGCCCTCGCCGTACAGCCCGCGCACGGAAAGTCCGAGCTGCTGCGAGATATTGATGATATTGTTCATGTTCCGCGTATAGACGAGCCCCGGCAAGTGCAAAAGCACTGTGGCGCGAAGTCCCGTACCGAGATTCGTCGGACAGCTCGTCAGATAGCCCATCTTTTCATCGAAGGCCACGTCCAGCTTTTCCTCCACCGCGTCGTCCAAGCGGAAAGCCGCATCCAGCGGCGTATGGAGATCAAGCCCGGACGTCATCGTGTGAATCCTGAGATGGTCGTCCTCGTTCACGAGCACGCTGCATTTGCGGTCATCGCTGATATACGCGCTTCGATAGGCGGGATTTTGAATCAGACTCTGGCTGACGAGCTGCTTTTCCGCGAGCACTTCGCGCTCCATCTGCGTCAGCGCGTCCATCTGCACCGCTTCAAAAGCCTGCCCCGCCGTTTCTTCTATCCGATCGAAAACCGAAGCCGCCCGATTCTGCGCCTCAGCAAGCTGCTGATGATCGGCCCGGTTCGGAAACGGCAAACGCGCGAAATTTCGCGCGAGACGCACGCGGCTCGCCAACACTACGTCGCCCGCTTCTCCCTCATTACCAAACCACGAAAGGCAGTAATCACGATAAAGATCATGCACGGCCACGGGATTCGCCCCCTTTCTCCTCGGCGGCAAGCTTCCGCTCCAACTCGCGAATCTTGTCGCGGTACTCGGCGGCCTTTTCATACGCCTCGCTCTGCACCGCATCCGATAGCTGCTCCTTCAAAAGCGCAATCTCATGGCGCACCACAAGCACGCCGCCCGACCGGCGCGGGATTTTTCCGCTGTGCGTACTCGACCCGTGGATCCTCTTCAAAAGCGGCGCGAGCTGCGCACGAAACGTGTCATAGCAAACGCTGCAGCCGATTTTTCCCGTATGCGCGAAATCCTGATACGTCATACCGCAATTCGGGCATACCAGCCCGCCGTCCGTTTTTTCTTCCTTTTGCTCCGATGGCTGACGGAACAGTCCCTTCAAAAAATCGTTGACCGTAAAATTCCTCGCGTCCGGCGACGGCATAAAATTTTGATAGCGCGCCGCGCAGGCTTCACAAAGATTCTTATCCAATTTCCCCTCGGGACTGATCTGCGTAAAATGTATGCACGCCTCATTTTTATGGCAATCGTCGCAAAGCATATAAAATCCTCCTTAAAAAGCAAAGCGGCAGGCGAAGTTATTACAGCACGAAATTACGTAATAACTCCTATCTCCTCACTCCTAACTCCTCACTTTTACGACAACCGTTCCAACGTCATGAACAGCGTCCGGATAAGACGCACGCGCTCCTCCGGCTCCATCGTCTCATAAGCCGCCTGCGCCGCCGTGAGCAAAAGCGCCGCCTCGCGGTTCGTAATCATTTGATGCTTCAATAGATACGCGATCATCGACTGCACAACGGAAAACTCCGTATCCTCGTCGATCTTTTCCTGCATATCCTGATAGACGAGCTGACGCATCGGCACCTGCTCAATACGGATAAAACCGCCCAGCCCGCGCCGCGACTCGACGCGGAATCCGCGCGCCGGCGTAAACCGCGTGGAAAGCACATAGCTGATCTGCGACGGCGCGCAGGAAATCTTGTCCGCTATCTCCGTGCGCCGAAGCTCCACGTTCCCGTCTTCCTGCGCCGCAAGCTGCCGCAGGATATAGCTCTCGATCAAGTCCGCGATATTGCTCATAACAATCACCTTCAAAAAATCCATCGCAACCATTTGATTGACCATTTGACTTTTCGTTCTTATTATATTTGACATTTCGACATTTCGCAAGTCCCTTTTTATGCGAAAGCCATTACTTTC
>CACZOL010000033.1 GCA_902782705.1 uncultured Selenomonadaceae bacterium | reverse complement strand
GCGCCGTCCATCGTGCCGAGGGTGATCGCGCCGTTCATCATGAATTTCATGTTGCCGGTGCCGGAAGCTTCCTTGCTGGCGGTGGAAATCTGCTCGGACACGTCCGCCGCCGGATAGACGACTTCGCCGATGGAAACACCGAAATTCTCGATGAATACGACTTTCAGCATCTTGTTCGTGCTCGGATCGTGATTCACGATGTCGGCGACAGCGCAGATGAGCCGGATCGTTTCCTTCGCGATATAGTAGCCCGGCGCCGCCTTGCCGCCGAAGAAGTACGTCGTCGGCACCATGTCCGCGTCTTTGCCGCGGCGCAGGCGGTCATACTGGTACATGATATGCAGGATGTTCATCAGCTGCCGCTTGTAAGAGTGGATGCGCTTGACCTGGATGTCGAAAAGCGTCTCGGGGTTTATGCGCTCGCCTGTTTTTTCGCGGATGCGGCGCGCAAGGATCTTTTTGCGCGTCAGCTTGATTTCCGCCAGCCGGTTCAGGACTTCGGGATCGTCCTTGAGCTCCGCGAGATGCGAGAGCAGCGTCGGCTTCTTTTGCCATGCGGAGGTCAGCTTTTCGTCGAGGAATTCGGCGAGCTCCGGGTTCGACGCAATCAGCCAGCGGCGATGCGTGATCCCGTTTGTCTTGTTGTTGAACTTCGACGGGAAGAATTCAAAAAACGGGCGGAGCGTCGTATGCTTCAAGATGTCGGAATGGATCGCCGCCACGCCGTTGACGCTGTGGCTGCCGACGACGGCAAGACGCGCCATGTGGACCTGATCGTCCTGGATGATGGAAAGGGCGCGCACGCGCTCTTCGTCGTCCGGATACCGGTGACGCACCCGCTTCAGGAATCGGGCGTTGATTTCATCAATGATCATGTAGATACGCGGCAGCATGGAGCGGAACATGCCGACGGGCCAACGCTCCAGCGCTTCCGGCATGATCGTGTGATTCGTGTATGCCATCGTTTCTTTCGTGACGTCCCATGCCTCGTCCCATGGCATGTTTTCCTCGTCGACGAGGATACGCATCATTTCCGCCACGGCGAGCGCCGGATGGGTGTCGTTGATATGTATTGCGATCTTGTCCGGCAGCTCGTGGAGCATGATTCCCGTTTTCTTGTGGTGACGGATAATGCTCTGGACGCCTGCCGACACGAAGAAGTATTCCTGTATCAGCCGCAGACGGCGGCCTTCCTCGGTGCTGTCGTCGGGGTAGAGGAAGTGGGTGATATTCTCGACTTCGCTCCGGTAGCGCATGCGTTCCTGGATTTGCTCGTGGGTCAGCTTGCCGCCGAAGGTCATGAAGTCCTTGTCGACTTCCGCGTTCCAAAGGCGGAGCGTGTTGACCGTATTGTTTTTCGCGCCGACGATCGGCACGTCGTAAGGCACGGCCATGACCGTCATATAGTCTTCGTGGACGAGCTGCAGGCTTCCGTTCGGCTGCTTCTTCATATAGGCGTTGCCGCCGAAGCGCACGTTCACCGCTTTATCCGGCTTGCGGTACTCCCATGCGAAGCCGTCGCGCAGCCATTTGTCCGGCAGCTCGACTTGGTTGCCGTCGATGATTTTCTGCTCGAAAAGGCCGTACTGGTAACGAATGCTGCAGCCATGTCCCGGAAGCCCCAGCGCCGCCATCGAGTCGATGAAGCACGCGGCGAGGCGGCCGAGACCGCCGTTGCCGAGGCCGGCGTCCGGCTCTTCCGTGATGTAACGCGCAAGGCTCAGATTCAGCGCGCCCAACGCTTCCTCCATGTTCTCCTTGACGCCCATATTGATCAGATTCGTATTCAGCAGACGCCCCAAAAGGAATTCGATGGAGAAATAGTAGACTTGCTTTGCACCTTTTTCCTGATAGGTCTTGTTCGTCTTGATCCAGTTCTCGGACAAGAGTTCCCGCGTTGTTGCCGCGATGGTCAGATAGATCTCGTGCGGCGTCAGCTCGTCGATGTCGCGCCCAAACATGACGTGCGCGGTCATGACGAAGCGCTCTTTCAGCGCTTTGACTTGATCCGCGCGTTCTTTGGCTTTGGCCATTGGCATTTTTTCTGCTCCCCTTTCGCTTGCACAAATTTCCATAGACGCTGCCGATCGGCGCAGCGATCCTGCTGCGTCTTCGCGGGCTGGCCTATGGAAATCGTTCTGCGCGCGTATTCATTTCCAGTTGCTTATATCGTAATGTGTTTTCCGATCATGACCGGGAAATTGCTGGCGCCGCACAGGCGCTTGCCGTGCGTGATGGTCACTTCCTTGTCGGTGATTACATACTCGATCTCCGCGCCCGTCTCGATGACGCAGTCTTCCATTACGATGGAATTGCGGATTACCGCGTTCGGAGCCAGCTTCACGCTGCGGAACAGCACGCTGTTTTCCACGGTGCCGTGAATCTCGCAGCCGTTGGCGATCAGCGAGTTCCGGACCTGCGCGCCTTCTTTGTATTCGGTCGGCGCCATATCCTTGACTCTGGTGATGATCGGCGCGTTCTCCTGCATGAACAGTTCTTCCCATACCGGCTGCTCGAGCATTTTGAGATTCGACAGGAAGAAGGCGGGCGTCGAGCAAATGCGCGCAGCGAAGCCGTCGTGAATATACGTGTAGAATTTCAGCCCCGTCGCCTGCTTCAAGATCGCGTCGCGGCGGAAGTCCGTGCCGCCGTGCTCGAACGCGTAGCGGACGATATTGCAGAAAAGTTCCTTGCTCATCAGGAAAATGCCGAGAGAGCGGTACTCGCCCTCTTTCAGCTCCGGCTTGATGGCTGCGTCGCGGACGCGTCCGTCCTTGCCCGGCTCCAGGATCAGCCCGGAGCAGGGGTCGCTGTGCCACGCCTTATTCGTGACGACCGTCACATCCGCGCCGTGGTCGATATGGAACTTCAGCACCTTATTGAAGTCGATGTTGTAAACCGACGTGGCCCGGGCCAACAGCACATATTCTTCGTTGCTGTTCTCGACGAAATTCAGGTTGTAATAAAT
>CACZOL010000032.1 GCA_902782705.1 uncultured Selenomonadaceae bacterium | reverse complement strand
TTTTTTGATGGTGACCTGGGAGGGACTCGAACCCCCGACCCTTTGGTTCGTAGCCAAATACTCTAATCCAGCTGAGCTACCAGGCCAAGACCGCTTTCGCAATCAACGGATATTATAATAGCACGCGCGTCTTTGCGTGTCAACGCTTTTTTGAAATTCTCGCGCAGGCGGGAAGAAACAATCAGTAGACGTGATATTCCTTCCATGGAATCTGATCGACGCGGATGGTTTTCAGAAACTCGACGATATCTTTCCGGCCGAAATAGTGCGGCGTGCCGTTCGCATCCTGCGACATCAGGATAATCGGCATGTTGGGGAAGAAGTAAGAAATGTCCTGTCGGAATGCTGTGGCGCGCGCGGTGTACTGCGTGACGAACGGCTTGACGGAGATGACCGCGAAAGTCACGCCTTGCTCAATGATGACTGCCCCGTGAATGGTCATGAGAATCTCCTCTGCTTCCTTGAATTATTCTTCTATTATATCACATTTTGTGAGAGATTCCAGCCGGGACGAGAAAGAAACAAATTTTTGCGGAAAATTTGTTCCAAAGTATTGACAAACAAATTTTCGGAGATATAATAAGAACAAAAGTTTTAAGAAAACATGTTTCGGAAACAAGGATTCGGAGATGGGGGATGGACGCGATGAAAAGACGGAAAAAGACGAAGAGAGGGAAGCTGGCGCATCTGTTGTTGGCTGCGGCTTTCGCGGCGGCGATCGCTCCGTTCCATTTGTGCAACGATTATCTTCGAAGCGCTGATTTCGATACGGTGCAGGTTGAGCGCAGGGACAGCGTTTGGACGATTGCGTCGCGCTATACGGCGAAGGAAGAGGACGCGCGCGAACTGGTCGAAGCGATTATCGACGTGAACGGCCTGCCCGCGGACGGTGCGCTTCGCGTGGGGCAAAGTCTTCGCGTGCCGATCTTGCGGGATCGTCTCCCCAAACTGGCGGAGCGATGATATTGGGGGCATATAATATGAAAGAAAGCGTTCGCAAATGGCGGACGCTTTCTTTCATATTATAAGGGAAAAACGTGTGCAAGGAGGTTCCCGTTTTTGTGTGATAAAGCCTGGCGGATGGAAATGCCTTAGTTCATCGTTTGTCAAAGACAAACGATGAACTAAGGCATTATCGCTCGTCGGAAAATCCGCCTCGCGGAAATGCCGCACAGGAGAGTTTGTCCTTGACAAACTCTCCTGTGCGGCATTATAATGCATAACAGAATGATAGGATGCAGACTAAAAGAGTGGGTGTGAGCCCACTCTTTACTCTTATGTGCAGAGGGAGTTTCCTGAACTGCGGCGGGGAGGTATGTGCGTGGCGAACGTGGTAGAAAACGCAGTCTGGCGAATCGCGGAAGAGCTGCTGGAAGGAAGCGGCGTGGAGCTGGTCGACGTCGAGTACGTGAAGGAGAAGGACTGGTATCTGCGCGTGTTCATCGATAAGCCGGAAGGAATCGGCATCGAAGATTGCCAGGCGCTGAGCGAGAAGCTGGAAACGCGGCTGGACGAGCAGGATGTGGTGCCGGAAGCGTATATGTTGGAAGTTTCGTCGCCGGGGCTTGACCGTGTGCTGAAAAAGCCGCGCGACTTTGAGCGCGAGAAGGGGAAAGCAGTGGAAGTTTCGTTGTACGAGCCGATAGACGGGGAGAAACGGATTGTCGGCACACTGGAAAGCTTTGATGGAGAGGCGCTGATTCTCGAAGGCCGCTCGCCGATACCGAAGGGGAAGATCGCGCAGGTGCGCTTGTACATAGAGATTTAGATTATCAGATACGATATGGGAGGATTTTGATTTTGATCAAGAGAAGCAGGGGCAAGGGAAGGAAAAAGGTTCAGGAATTCGACCGGGCAAAAGAATTCTTGATGGCAATCGACGACCTGGCGAAAGAGAAAGGTATCGCGCCGGAGCTCTTGTTCGACGCCATCGAGGCGGCGCTGATTTCCGCGTACCGCAGGAATTTCGGCTCGGAGCAGAATGCGCATGTACAGATTGACCGTGAGACGGGAGAGTTTCATGTGTACGCGCACAAGACCGTCGTGAAAGAGCTGACGGATCCGGTGATGGAAATGTCGCTGGCGGACGCGCAGGCTATCGATCCGGACTATGAGGAAGGCGACATCCTTGAGATCGAGGTTACGCCTGCGAATTTCGGCCGGATCGCGGCGCAGACGGCGAAGCAGGTCGTCGTACAGCGCATTCGCGAGGCGGAGCGCGGCAATATCTACGACGAGTTCTCCGGCCGTTCCAGCGATATCGTGACGGGGCTTGTGCAGCGCGTCGAGAATCGGAACGTCTATATCGACCTCGGACGGACGGAGGCGGTGCTGGCGCCGTCGGAACAGATCGAGGGCGAGACATACGCTTACGGCGATCGCATCAAGGCGTATATCCTCGAAGTTCGTCGGACTTCCAAAGGTCCGCAGATTACCGTTTCGCGCACGCATCCGGGGCTGTTGAAGCGGCTGTTTGAGCTGGAGGTGCCGGAGATTCACGACGGCGTCGTCGAGATTAAATCGGTGGCGCGCGAGCCGGGGATGCGCTCGAAAATCGCCGTGTACTCGCGGGACGAGGATGTCGATCCCGTCGGCTCGTGCGTGGGACATAAAGGCTTGCGCGTGCAGGCGGTCGTGACGGAGCTGCGGAACGAGAAAATCGACATCGTGAAATGGAACGAGGATCCGGCGCATTTCATCGCGAACGCGCTGAGCCCGGCGAAGGTCGTTTCCGTCGCGGTCAATCTTGACGAAAAGGCGTCGCGCGTCATCGTTCCCGACCACCAGCTTTCGCTGGCCATCGGCAAGGAAGGACAGAACGCGCGGCTCGCGGCGAAGCTGACGGGCTGGAAGATCGACATCAAGAGCGAGTCACAGGCGGCGGAGGAAGAGCCCGACGAGAATATGGACGTCGTCGAAGTCACAGGCGAGGAGTCCTTCTCCGCAGAAGTCGGAGACGAATAATGGCGGCCGGAAAGAAGACGCCGGAAAGAATGTGCGTCGGCTGTCAGACGGTCCATCCGAAGAAAGAACTCGTGCGGATCGTCCGAAGTCCGGAAGGCGTGTTTTCGGTGGACTTCACAGGAAAGAAGCCGGGGCGCGGCGCGTATGTGTGCCATAAGCCGGAGTGCTTCGACGCGGCGGTGAAGCGCCGCCGTTTTGAAAAAGCTTTTTCGGGCGCGGTGGGCGCTGAGACGTTGGAAGCGCTTCGGGCCGAGCTTTTCCCGACGGGGACATAAATCTTATGAATGAAAAGAAAATCGAAGGATTGCTGGGCATGGCGCAGCGCGCGGGTAAAACGGCGTCCGGGGACGTCGCGATACGAAAGGCGATAACCACAGGACAGGCGGCGGCGCTGGTCGTGGCGCAGGATGTTTCGGAGCGTACGAAAGCGTCGCTGCTGAAAGAAGCGTCGGAGAAAAAGATACCCGTCCATGCGATTCTTACGAAGGACACGCTGGGGCAATGCCTCGGCAAAGAATATCGGGCAGCGGTAGCCCTTTTAGATAAAGGTTTTGCGAAAGCGCTGGAAAAGGAGCTTTGCGACCGGTGAACGGGGCTGAACGGATTTCGGAGGTGGGGCTATGTCGAAATACAGAGTATATGAACTGGCGAAGGAATTCCATACGGAAAGCAAGAAGCTCATGGAGCTTTTGACACAGCATGGACGCGAAGTCAAGAACCATTTCGCGAGCGTGAGCGATGAGGAACGAGAGCTTTTGCAAAAGTTGCTGAAAGAAAAGCCGAAGGGCGCGCCCGTGCAGTCGGCGCAGCATGGCGCGAAGACGCCCGCACAGCCGGCGCAGCTTCAGCAGCGGACGACTTCGCAGCCGCAGCCGCCAAAACCGGGCGCCAGGACGCCCGCGCCGGCGCACCCGATGGTGATGGGAACGGTACGGCGTATCGTTCGCGCGGCAGACGTTCGCGCGGCCAAGGAAGCGGAGGAAAAAGCGGCGGCGCAGGCAAGAGAGGCCGCAGAGCGCGCCGAGGCGCAAGCGAAAGAAGAGGCGGCGCGCCGCGCTGCGGAAGAAGCCGCGCGTGCAGCCGAGCAAAGGGAAAAGCCCGCAGAGGAACGAGAAGAACGTCGTCCGCAGGAGCAGCCGGCGCAGCCGATAGAAAGACAGCCGCAGGCAGTACAAACGCCTGCGCAGCAACCGATAGAACGTCGCCCGGCAGAGCAGGGCGGAGAGAATCGTCCGACAGGGGGAAGGAACGGACATATGCAGGGAGCCGGTGTGGCCCGTCCGCAGCAGAACGCGAACAACAATCAGGGCCAGGGGCGTCGGAACGGGACGCCCGTAAGCGACGGGAATCGCCGCGGCGGCGGAGCCGACGGCGGGAATCGTCGTGGCCGCGACGGGAACGGCAAGCGTGGTGGAAAGAACCAGCGCGACGACCGCAGGAACAGCAACAGCGGGAATTTCAACAACGGCGGTTTCAATCGGAATGAGAATCGTCCCGGCAGGAAGAACCGCAAGAACAAGAACCAGCCGCCGCAGCCGCAGAAGATGGAGATTGCGCGGCCCACGCATATCAGAATCGGCGAGTCGATCGCCGTGCGCGATCTTGCCAGCAAGATGAGCTACACGGCGGCGGAAATCATCAAGAAATTGTTCCTGATGGGCGTTCCGGCGACGATCAATCAGGAAATCGATTACGATACGGCTGCGCTCGTCGCGGCAGAGTTCGGCGTGACGGCGGAGGCGCTGCCGCCGGAGGTCGATTTGACGGAAATCCCGGTCATCGAGGACGATCCGAAGACGCTCGTGATTCGTCCGCCGGTCGTCACGGTCATGGGTCACGTCGACCACGGCAAGACGTCACTTCTGGACGTGATCCGGAAGACCTCTGTGACGTCTCACGAGGCGGGCGGCATTACGCAGCATATCGGCGCGTATCAGGTCAACTGCCAAGGCAAGAAAATCGTATTCCTCGATACGCCGGGTCACGAAGCCTTGACGGCAATGCGCGCGCGCGGCGCGCAGGTCACGGACATCGCGATTCTCGTCGTTGCTGCGGACGACGGCGTGATGCCGCAGACCATCGAGGCCATCAACCATGCGAAATCGGCGAACGTGCCGATTATCGTTGCCATCAACAAGATCGATAAACCCGGCGCCAACCCCGATCACGTCAAGCAGCAGCTCGCCGAGCATGAGCTGGTGCCCGAGGAATGGGGCGGCGACGTCATCATGGTGCCTGTGTCTGCGAAGAAGCAGATGGGTATCAACGACCTTTTGGAAAATATCCTGCTCGTTGCGGAAGTGCAGGAGCTCAAGGCGAACCCGAACCGCGACGCGCGCGGCGTCATTATCGAAGCGCAGCTCGACAAAGGGCGCGGTCCGGTGGCGACGGTGCTTGTGCAGAACGGTACGCTCCGCATCGGCGACTCGATCGTCGCGGGCACGACGTTCGGCAAGGTGCGTGCGATGATCAACGATCGCGGGGAAAGCGTGAAGAAAGCCGGTCCGTCTATGCCGGTGGAGGTGCTTGGCCTTTCCGATGTCCCGGAAGCCGGCGACGAGCTGGCGGCGCTTGACGAGAAGCTTGCGCGCGCGATTGCTGACAAGCGAATCGAAAAGCAGCGCACGGAGCTGATGAAGTCCAAGAAGGTTTCTCTCGACGATCTGTTCCAGCAGATTCAGGAAGGACATATCAAGGATCTCAATATCGTCATCAAGGCGGACGTGCAGGGCTCGGTCGAGGCGCTGACCGGATCGCTCCTCGCGCTGAACAAGAACGAGGAAGTGCGCGTCAGCATCGTCCATTCCGGCGTCGGCGCGGTCAGCGAGTCCGACGTCATGTTGGCGGCGGCGTCCAACGCGCTCATTATCGCGTTCAACGTTCGTCCCGACGCGAACGCGCGCAAGGCGGCGGACACGGAGAAGATCGACATCCGCACATATCAGGTCATTTACGACGCGCTGAACGACGTCAAGGCGGCGATGTCCGGCATGCTTGCGCCGAAGTACAAGGAAGTCATCGACGGCAAGGTTGAGATTCGTCAGGTCATGAAGTTCTCGAAAGTGCTCGTCGCCGGCTGCTATGTGCTCGAGGGCAAGATCACGAACAACTCGAAAGTGCGCATCCTTCGCGACAACATCGTCGTGTTCGACGGTGAAGTGGATTCCCTGCGCCGTTTCAAGGACGACGTGAAGGAAGTCGCGGCGGGCTACGAGTGCGGGTTGACGCTGAAAGATTATCGCGACTTCAAGGAAGGCGATGTTCTCGAAGTTTACAAGATGGAGGAAATCGAGACTTCCATTGCCGACCTCAACGCCAGAGCGGACGAAAACTAAATCGACGCTTATAGAAACAACTGCCTGCGGAGGCTTCGCCGTTTTCTGCGGCGCGTCTTCGCGGGCGTTTCTTTTAGGAAAGGATAAATATTTATGGGACAACTGCGCATGGAACGCGTCCAAGAATTGATGAAGCAGGAGATCAGCAAGATTATATTGGAGGACGTCAAGGATCCGCGCATCGGGTTCGTAACCGTCACGCGGGTCCATGTCACGAACGACCTGCGCTCGGCGCGCGTATTCGTGAGCCTGCTGGGCAGCGATGAGCAGATGGCGGATTGCTGGCGCGGGCTGAACCGATCGCTGGGATTTATTCGCAGGGAGGTCGGGCGGCGCGTCCGGCTTCGCTATACGCCGGAGCTTTCGCTGGAAATCGACGACTCGATGGCGTACAGCGCGCATATCCAGAAGCTCCTGTTGGGGATTCAGCGTGAGGAAACGGAAAAAACAGAGAAAGGCGGGACCGGCGAATGAGGATCACGATGGAGGAAGCCGCCGACAAGTTGATGGGGGCAAAGTCGCTTTTGATTACGGCGCACGTCAATCCCGACGGCGACGCGATCGGTTCGACGCTCGGACTCGCGGCTTTTCTGCAGGCGCGGGGCAAAAAAGCGGAAGTGTGGATCGACGACAAACTGCCGAAAAACCTTGCGTTCTTACCGGGATATGACAAAATCGTCCGGCCGCAGGCAGGGCAAAAAACCGACGCGGAAATTCTCGTCATACTGGACACGAGCCTCGACCGCATCGGTGTTGTCGGCGACGCCGCGAAAGGGCTTCCTGTACTCAATATCGATCACCATGTTTCCAACGACGAGAAAGCGGATTATTTGTACAACGCCAGGCGCGCGGCGACGGCGGAAATGATTTTTGAGATTGTCGACCACCTGGGCGGCGGTTTCCCGCCGGAAATTGCGATCCCGCTGTATACAGGCCTTGCTACGGATACGGGATTTTTCAAGTTTTCCAACACGCGGCCGGAGACGATGCACGCCGCCGCGCGGCTTCTCGAAGCGGGCGTACGGCCCGAGCTGGTGTCCGAGTCGCTGGAGGAAAAGCCGGAGTCCGTCGTGCGCGGGCAGGCGGCGGCGCTCCAAACCATGGAGCTTTCCTATGGCGGACGCGTGGCGGGACTCTACCTTGACAAAGACTTGGCGACGTCCCTTGATACGACCGAGGGTTTCATCGACTTCGTTCGCGTAATCGAGGGCGTCGAGATCGCGGTGCTCGTCAAATGCATGGACGAGAATTTCTGCCGCGTCAGCGTGCGCTCGAAAGGACTCGACGTCAGCAAAGTCGCGATGAAGTTCGGCGGCGGCGGTCATATCCGCGCGGCGGGCTTTTCGGTCAAGAAACCGTTGGCGGAAGCGAAGAAGGACGTTTTGGAAGCGCTGGGAGAAGTGCTGAAATAAGGTGGGGAAATATCATGAATGATTTGGTTATGCTCCTGCCGAGGGATTTTTTCGTCAGGCAAGGAAAAGTGCTCGAAGTCGTAGTAATTGCGCTACGTCGAGAGCACTTTGACGCAGCATGACGGAAAAAGAACCGGCACGGGACGGTTTTATAAACTTCTTAAAGCCCCCCGGCATGACGTCCCACGACGCGGTCAGTTGTGTGCGGCGTTTGTTCGGCCTGAAAAAAGTGGGTCACGCGGGCACGCTGGACCCCGGCGCGGCGGGCGTGCTGCCGATCGCCGTCGGACGCGCGACGCGCCTCTTGGAGTATGTGGGCGGCGCACGCAAGGCGTACCGCGCTGAGCTTCGCTTCGGGGCTGAGACGGACAGCGGCGACGACTTGGGGGAAGTCGTCGCGGAAAGCGACGCGCCGACGCCGGACGAAGAAACCGTCGCCCGCGCCGTGCAGTCTCTCACCGGTGAAATCTTGCAGACGCCGCCGATTTATTCCGCCGTGAAAATCGGCGGGCGACGGGCCTGCGATCTCGCGCGGCAAAATGCGGCGGTGGAGATTCCTTCGCGCCGCGTGACGATTTACCGCCTCGACGTTTTAGCGCGGAACGCCAAAGAACGGACGCTGCTGCTCGATGTCGAATGCTCGAAAGGCACATATATCCGGTCGCTTTGCCGCGACCTCGGGCGCGCGGCAGGCGTTCCGGCGACGATGGCGTTCCTCGTGCGAAGACGCGTCGGCGCGTTTTGCATCGAAGACGCGCATACGCCGGAGGAATTGGAAGCGCTGGGCGAGGCGGCGGTGGAACCGCCGGAAGCGTATGTGGCGCATCTTGCGCGTGTCGAGCTGCCGGAAGAGCGCGCGCAAGCTTTCTTGCACGGGCTTCCGACGCGTATGGAGAATTTTTCCTGCAGCGCGGGGCCGCTGGCGGTTTTCTCGGACGCGCGGCTGCTCGGGATTGGGCGGTACGACGTACCGTCGTCGTCGCTTGCGCCGGAAAAGGTATATGGAAGAATGTAAAAACTCCCCCTGTCAGCTTCGCTGCCTTCCCCCTCGAAGAGGGGGACTGATCAAGCCTCCCTCTTCGAGGAGAAACAGTCCAGTGGACTGTTTCTTGTCATGCCGTAGGCATGACGGAAGGAGTAAATAAAGAAAGGAGAGGGCGAATGAACATCGCGGAACGGCTTTCGGACGCGCGGAAAGAAAAAAATATTCGGGGCGCCGTCGTCGCCGTCGGCACTTTCGACGGCGTCCACATTGGCCATCAATCCTTGATTTCCCGCGCCGTTTCGCTGTCGCGGGAAGAGGGCGTTTCCTGCGCTCTTTTCACGTTCCAAAATCATCCGCTGTCCGTGCTCGCGCCGGATCGCGTCCCGTCCGCTCTCTCTACACGGGAAGAACGGCGTCGGATATTTGAGGCATTGGGCGTCCAGTTCGCAATCGAGACGCGCTTTACGAAAGAACTGGCGGCGCTTCCGGCGGAGGATTTCCTTGCGCGTCTTGCGGAAAATCTCGCGCCGCGCACGATCGTCGTCGGCGATAATTTTTCCTTCGGCGCGGGCGGGCGCGGCACGCCCGCGCTTCTTGCCGCATGGGGGAAAGAACTGGGCTTTCGCGTCGAGGACGTGCCGCTTCTTTCTTACGCGGGCGACGTCGTATCGAGCACGCGCATTCGCGCCCTCCTGGCGGCGGGGGACGTGCGGCTTGCGGGCGAGCTTTTGGGACGCTGCTTCGCGGTTTCCGGCGGCGTGGTTCACGGCGACGAGCGTGGACGCACGCTGGGGTTCCCTACGGCGAATCTTTTGCCGCCGGCGGGCGAAGCGTGTCCGGCAAACGGCGCATACGCGGTGCGCGTCGAGCGTGAAAACGGAACGACGCATATCGGCGTTGCCAATGTCGGGAGCAATCCGACATTCGGCGGCGTCGAGCGACGTATCGAAGCGCATCTCCTCGATTTTTCCGGCGACCTGTACGGAGAGCGGATTACCGTGCGATTCGTCGAGCGGCTGCGCGGTGAAAAAAAGTTCCCGTCCGCCGAGGCGCTTGTCGGGCAAATCCGAGAGGACGAAAAAAAAGCGCGCATGATTTTCGCGCAATAAGGCAAAGAAAAAGCCTCCCTTGCGGGAGGCTTTTTCTTTGCCCGCAGTTGGTCAGACTGCAGGCTGTCTTGAAATTTTCGATCTTACGATTTGCTTTGGCTGTACTGGCTGGGGTAATCGCGAATGCTGTATGGCAAGCGCTGACGGGTTGAGCCTCCGTCAGTGAATACCTCGATGGCTTGGTCGGTCATGCAGAGGGAGAAACGCCGCTTTCTTCGGAGAGCGGCGTTTCGTTTATGTAATTCTTTTTTGTTGGAAATTTTGGCGCAAGAACGCAGGTTTTAAGTCTGCGCGACAGCGCCAAGGCATTTTTGCGAAGAAAGCTGGAAAATTTTTTTAAAATTTTTCCAGCTTTTTTCCAAAAATGTCTTGCAGGGGGGGGCAGATGTGCTATACTCCGAAATAGCCGAGGTCTCCGAGGAGGAGAAACACGAGGAAACATGGACACTCGAGGCAGACTCCTCACGGCGGACTAAGGCCGCCGAATATTTTTTATTTAGAGGAATTGAAAAGAAAGACATTGCACGGATCGCGACGAACAAATTTTCATAGGCGAGGCGAAGGAGCGAAGGCGTAGCCGTTGAGCTACGTCGAGCGACGACAACGAAGCCTATGGGGATTTGGGCGAGCGAGATGGGCAAGGGATTTCTTGGAGATTCCGAAATTTAAGGAGGAGTTCTGTATGAAGAAGACTCTCGTATCCGCTCTGACGACGGCTCTCGTCGTTGGCGCAGCTTCGACGACGTTTGCTGCGGCGAACCCGTTCGAAGATGTCCCTGCCGACCATTGGGCTTATGACGCTGTTGCTCAGCTCGCTGCTGACGGCGTTATCGAAGGCTATGGCGACGGCACCTACCGT
>CACZOL010000031.1 GCA_902782705.1 uncultured Selenomonadaceae bacterium | reverse complement strand
AACCGTTTGTCTTCCGTTTCTTTCCCCCCGGCTTCGCGCCAAAAATCACTGAAATCCGTCTTCAGTTTCTTGTCCATACGCAAATGATTATTTGTGTAATAGCCTTCGTTCGTCACCGCATAAATATGCGCTGCGCCCAAAGCACGCGCAACCGCCTGCGTCGCATATAGGATCAAATTTTTCGTTCGGTAAGCATGACAAAGCTTCGTCGCCCGCTTCACAATCTCCCGAGCGTCCTCCATATTCGGCCCCTGCATCGCGCCAATCCAAAGCGAGGGTTCACCGGACGGATTCGGCGAAAGCCAAAAGATCATTTGATAGAGCGGCATATCTGCAAGCCGCAACATCACCGACAAAATCCCTTCTTTCCGTTGTCCCGGTTCATAAAAAAGCGACAAAGTCAGCGGCTTCTCATCTAAAATCGGGCCATCCCAGAGTGGAAGCGGTTCTTCACGATAAAGCGAAAACAGCACGTTCTCACGCAAACGTTCCGCCAAAAATGCGAAATGCATCTCGACGAGCGCCGCCCGCTCTTCAAATGTCGACCGATGATAAAAAAAAGCACGTTGCGGCTGCTCATACACAAACGGATACAACTCGGAAATCTTTTGCAGCACCGGCGTGGAATGAAAATAATCCCACAACTTTTTCATCCGGGCGCGGTTCAGCACGCAACGAATGCGAAAAACCCAATATCTCCGACACTCCCGAGACTTTCGTATATCATAGATTTTTTTCCCGATCTCTCCGAAATCCATGCGTTTCTCCGAACAGTCCACTATTCCGCACCGCCCAATTCTCTTTCCAAGAGTGTAACCAAGCTTCCGCCCTCATACAACACGCCGCGCACGCCTGCCGCTTCCGCACATTCAACGTCGCGCGATTTATCACCGACCAGAATCGACGCTTCACGGTCAATATCGAAATCAGTGCACGCACGCTCAATCAGTCCCGGCTTTGGTTTACGGCACTCGCAGTCTTTCGCATAAGCCGCCACACTTCCATTCGGTAAATGCGGGCAATAATAAAACGCGTCAATATGCGCGCCGAAGCGTACAAGGTCTGCATTCATCCAAGCATGCAGACGTCTCACGTCTTCTTCCGTAAAATATCCGCGAGCAACACCGCTCTGATTCGTAATGACGATTACCAAAAATCCGCGCTCGTTCGCCCAACGAATCGCCTGCGGCGCGTCTTCCAGCCACTCAAAATCCTCAATCCTGTAGAGATAATCTTTGTCGACATTCAACGTACCGTCGCGATCGAAAAAGATCGTGCTTCGGCATTCTTTATTATTTCCCATAGGTAAAATAACCGCCTGCAGTGAGGAAATCGCAATACTCCTTCACCGCATCTCTCATATCGGTAAATCCGCCGTCATAACCGGCCGTGAGCAGCGCCGTCGTATCTGCTTCGGTAAACGACTGATATTTTCCTTTCAAAACGTCCGGGAATGGGCGGTATTCGATTTTCCCTTTACCCATCGCGTCAATGACCGCCTGCGCCGCCTCGTTGTACGTATGCGCCCTGCCCGTTCCGCAATTGAAGATCCCGCTCGGACCTTTCTCTCGCCAGAACCAAAGATTGACTTTCACCACGTCCTTAACGTAAATGAAGTCGCGTTTTTGCTCGCCGTCGCCGTATCCGTCATAACCTTCGAAAAGATGCGCCGCACCTGTTTCTTCAATCTGGTGGTAAAGCTGATAGAAAATAGACGCCATTTTGCCCTTATGATGCTCCTGCGGACCATAGACGTTAAAATACCGCAGCCCGACGACAGGGCTTCGAGCGTCCGGCAAAAGCTGCCGCACATAGCGGTCAAACGCAAGCTTGGAAAACGCATAGGGATTAAGGGCGTCCTCGCACTTATTCCCTTCAGTGAATCCATGCAGACCTGCGCCATAAGTCGACGCCGACGATGCGTAAAAAAACGGAACGCGGTGTTCGAGGCAATAATGAAGCATCGCTTTCGAGTACTCGTAATTGACGTTCATCATATAGTTGACGTCGTATTCCATCGTATCAGAGCAAGCACCCTGATGGAACACAGCATCCACATCGGTGCCGTCGAAATCGTCCTCCTCGACGCTTTCAAGGAAATCGTCCTTATACCGATAATCGAGGAATTTCAATCCCCGAAGGTTCTTATAATTCTGCCCGTCTTTCAGATCGTCTACGATCAGGATATCGTCTCTTCCCTGTCGATTCAATTCCTTAACGAGATTGCTTCCGATAAATCCCGCTCCGCCTGTTACAATTATCATTTTAACCATCCTCTCCTTACGGTGTTTCCCCGATTCCCCTGCCAAGATAGTAAAGCTTGGAATATTTCATAAACACGCTGACTCCGTGACTTATTGCCAGCAAAACGCCTTCTCGCCCGTCAAGGAAACCGCGCTCAATCACGTAAAACTTGAACACACCCCACACCACATGTGCGAAGATACCGAAAAATCCTACGCGGCCTCCCCCCTCGTATTTTTTTCGCGCGCCGAGCGTCGTATACGAGTTAAGCTTTCGCAAATATTGCTCCCAGCTCACATAGGTGCGATGATAAAGATAGGCGCGTTCCGGCAACCGTCGCGCCGGATACGGTACATGAATCTCCTGATGAACGGCGCCCGTAACATAGCTTCCCTCTTTCGGGAACAGATGAATGCCGTAATCGGGGAACCATCCTCCGTGGCGAATTTCCACGCCGCAAAAGTGATTGAGGCGCGCATTCCAATAAGCAAACGGCTCATTTTTCTCGACGGCCTTCGCAACTTCTTCGCCCAACGGTTCCGTCATTCGCTCATCCGCGTCAATACAGTACACCCAGCGGCACCTTGCCTGCGTGATGGCAAATGTCTGCTGCTGACCAAAACTCCCCGCCAATGAATGGCGGATTACGCGCGCGCCCATATCCCGCGCGATAACGGCAGTATCGTCGGTACTGTCGTCGTCTATCACGACAATTTCACCGACGTCCAGATTCTTCTGTACCGAAGCGATACATTCCCCAATATTATCCTGTTCATTGCGCGCCAAAATCAAAACCGAAAGGTCAAGACTCATCTTTCCCCTCCCTTTCCAACGCCGCTAAAAGTTCTTCCTTACTCACCGCGTACGTTCCCACTTTGGCCACAACGACACTGGCCGCAAGATTCGCAAGATACGCGCCTCTTTCCGGCGCTATGCCGCCTGCCAGAGCCAATGCAAACGCCGCGATAACTGTATCCCCTGCGCCGGAAACGTCAAAAACCTCTTGCGCTTTTGTCGGAATATGCACCGCCGTCGTTTCCGTCACCAAGGAAAGCCCACACTCCGAACGCGTCGCGACCATCGCATGAATCCCGAACCGATTCATCGCATACCGTGCCGCCCGCTCCACGTCTTCGTCTACGTTTTTTACCGGCGCTACCTGAACCGTGTTGAGTTCTTTCAAATTCGGCGTGATATAATCCGCGCCCCGATATTTCTCCCAATCGCCGCCTTTGGGATCGACGACGACCGGAATCCCCCGCCGATGCGCAGCCTCAATCAATTGCGCACAAAGCTGCGGCGTAACAATCCCCTTGCCATAGTCAGAAAGGACCAACGCGCCGGCGCCTTCAGCAATCGACGCCTGCGCGACCATGAAGACTCTCTCCTCATCCTCTCCGACAACCGGTTCCGTTTCCTCAAAATCAAGACGCATCATTTGCTGATGCCCGCCGATTACGCGCAATTTCGTTGTCGTCGGCGCACCCGTTACAACCAATCCATGAATGGCAATGCCCCGTTTATCAAAAAGCGCTCGTAAGCGCCCGCCGTGATGATCGGCTCCGATACAAGCCGCAACGTCCGTTTGACAACCCAAAAGCGCCAGATTGTGTGCAACGTTCGCCGCCCCTCCCAGCGTTTCTTTCGTCTTGACCACACGCGTGATCGGCACAGGCGCTTCCGGAGAAATGCGCGTAACTTCTCCGTAATAGTACTGATCGAGCATTACATCGCCGACGACAAGCACATGGCATTTTTCCGTTCCGTGTGTGACAAACTCAACCAATCCGTTCCGCAAATCCTTCATGCCTGCGCCTCCCATAAGGAACAAATTTCCTCCATATCCCTTTCCAGACGTTTTCTCACATTTTCAGGCGAAAATGCCGCAAGCCGCTCTGCACGCCCTTTCTTGAGGCGTGCCAATGCAAGTTCGTCTTCCAATGTTCTCTGTACCGTCTCGGCAACGCCCTGCGGCGATACGTCCGAGATCAACACGCCTGCCCCGCCCAATGTTTCCGGCACGGCAGCAGCCGCCTTCGCGAAAATCGGCAATCCGAAAATCATCGCTTCGATAAGCGGCACGCAAAATCCTTCGTGTTCGGACAAGCAAAGAAGTCCGTCCGCAATTCGGTACCAGGCGCATAGCGCTTCGTCCGTTATCTGCCCCGCAAACAACACATTATCTTCCATGCCCAGTTTCTTTACCAGGGCATGCAGTTTCTTCTCGTAGCTTGGCTTGATATTCCCAATCAATACGAGGCGAATATCCGTCGAGATATGATCCCGATACCACGCGACTGCTTCAATGGCCTCGTCCTGTTTTTTATGCGGAACGCCGCGGCCGACAACCAATAAATTGAGTCGCCCGTCTTTATAACGCCGAATAGATTCGTCTAGCCCGCGATTCATGTACGTTTCCGGCTCAACCACAATCGGCAATACGCCTGTCCGCACAATTCCGACCTCTTCCAATTCCTGTCGCGAATACTCGCTGGCGCCCCACGCGAAAAGTGTATTGCGCGCGATCGTCTTTAAATCATGACGTCCGCGCAGACATTTGAGCCAAGACCCCCATGCGTTTCCGAAAAAATAGCGTGCAGGCGTAATATTATGATAAAAAAGCACGATCTTTCGCGGATAATTCCATACCCAACGATTGAACGACGTTCCCGTCGTCATATGATAGATCACGATATCCTGCGGTTCGGCGTGAAAATCTCCCATCAGTCCCACACGTTCCGCAAGACTTTCATCAAGCCGATGCGCATACATCGCCGTCTCATAGCCAATCTCCCGCAAGATTCCATCCATCCGCAAAAGCTGACGGCTAGCCGCATCCGTCGGGTGCAGCGCATGGGCAACCTGAATGACTTTCATGCCCTGAGTTCCTCTTTTCCGAGATCAATCACACGGCACTCATACTGCCCTTCGTGCGGAGGCCATGCGCTTACGCAATCTCCATATTCTTCCAGCAATTCGTCCACATAACGCATGACCACATCCACAGGAATCTTTTTCATGCAGGCCATATAATCGTCGCCTTTTTTCGGGCAAATATGGATACCGCACGGGTGGCAAGGCTCTGGCGTCTTGACGAGCACATCCTTCGCGTCATACGGATAAAATCCGGGTACCGGCGACGAGCCGAACATTGTGACAATCGGCATATTCATTGCGACGCCGACATGCATCGGTCCTGAATCCGTCGTCAGGAAAAGAGCAGAACGACGGAGCATGCCTGCCAACACGCCAAGCGACAGTTTTCCTGTAAACACACGTACGGCCTCATCACTTTTATAGTGCATCTTTGCAAGACAATCCCGCACCATTTCCTCATCCATCGGACCGCCGAAAAAAGCGACGCCATAGCCACGTTCAATCAGCCGGTCGGCACATTCGGCAAAATATTCATCGAGCCAGCGCTTTGTTGTCCAACTCGCGCCGATATTGAACGCGACGACTTTTTGCCCTTCACGGAAATTTTCACGCCAAAGATGCCCCGCTTCCTCGTCCATTCCCGGCGGAATCTCCATTTCGAGTCCTCCGTCGTCGATACGCGTCACGCCGCAAGCTTTTGTCAAGACTTCAAAATGCGAATGGATTTGGTGCATGATTGCTTTCTTATTCGGCAGGACTTCGTCGAAAAAAAGAGAAAAACCGGGCTTCGCGTAGCCGACGATGCGCTTCGCGCCCGAAAAAGCCGCAATGGCGGACGCGCGCTCGTTGCGGTGCAGGTTGATTACGAGATCGAATTTTTTACGGCGCACGCCGAGAATAAAACGAAAAAACGAACCGAAATGATCGTCCGCGCCTTTCTTGTCAATCAACATGCATTCGTCAATATGCGGGTTATACTCCACGAGATCACGGAGTTTTTTATCCGCGAGAAGCGTCAAGCGCGCCGACGGATAATTCGTCCGAAGCGTCCGGAGCACCGGCGTAACGAGCATAAGATCGCCGATATGCATCAAGTTGATTACGAGAATATTTTTGTAGTTTGCCGCCATGCCGCGCCCCCTTTCACTATGCAATCTTTTTTATTATAACGCCATTGTTCAAATTTTGTCTATCGACAAAATCTTTCTCAACGTCCGACCGTCTTTATGATATCCCGTGCCGTCGTACCCTCGATACAAATCATGCGTTTTTCGCATTTTCCCTTGCCCCAACATGGAGAGCATTCCGTCTGATGATACAAAACGACGTCTTCTTTGCCGCGCGGTCCCCAAACCACAGGATCGGTAGGGCCGAAAACTGCCACGGTACGGCAGCCGACCGCTTGCGCGATATGAAGCGGTCCGGTATCCACAGTAACCAGGCAAGCCGCTTTCTTCAAAAAAGCGGCCAGTTCCGGCAGCGTCAGTGCTCCCGCAAGCACATTGTTTTTCGGCAATCCCGCAAGGCTCGCAATCTCTTCCAGTTGCCCTGCCTCGGATTTACTGCCGATAAGAAATATTGCCCGTCGTTGGCTGAAATGGCGGACGACATGCGCAGCCGTCGCCAACGGCAGATTTTTCCGTACATAGCTGCCAATCGGGCAAAGTGCCAAATAATCGTTGTCAGGAATATGATGTATCGCGCATTTTTTCTCAAGAGTTTCTACCGCCCGTTCCGGCACATCGAGAGTCAGAGATGCGTCCGCCTTTTTATCGTCAATCCCAAGAGGGCGCAAGACTTCTAAATGATTCAACGTCTCATGCTTAATGCCTTCACGTTCTTTCGACGCAACCATCGTCAAAAAGAAGCTCGCATGCTGCGCGTCGTAACCAAGACGATGCGGTATCCCTGCAAGCCAAGCGACAACTGCACCGCGCAATGCAAAATTCATCGAAACGCAAAGATCAAACCCCATCGGTGCAAGCCTTCTCGCCATCCGCCACATGCCAAGGAAGCCCTCGTCTTTTCCTCGTTTGTCATAAACAAGTACCTCGTCCACATATGGATTCATTTCAGCCACTTCCGCCGTCAACGGCACAGTCAGCATCGTAAGCCGCGCCTTTGGAAAATGCGCTTTCAAGGCGCGCATCGTCGGCGTTGCGAGAATCACATCCCCGATAAACGCCAAATCAATGACGAGGATTTTTTTAATACTATCAGCGTCCATCTTACGCCTCCATTGATTTTTCCTCTAAAATGCGTGCCGCCGCGCAAACCGCCTGTCCAAGGGAAATTCCGCCGTCATTGGCCGGAATCAGTCGATGGCGAAGCACATGAAAACCGTCGCGGCGCAAATTGTGCTCTACAAGCCCAAGCAATAACGTATTCTGAAATACGCCGCCCGAGAGCGCGACAACAGATACGCCGGTTTTATCGCGCGCTGCGCGGCATCCTGCCGCAATCATTTCTGCTAATGTCGCATGAAACGTAGCCGCCAAATGAACAACGTCTTCTCCCGAAAGCCTGCGTCGAACAATCTCAAGAAACAATTCCGTGGTCGGCATGATCAATCGGCCTGATGTTTCCATGCAAAAAGACGAAAGAGGGCAAATCTCTCCTTGTGAATCACAGGATTCCGCCGCATATTGAAGCGCCATCGCCGCCTCCCCTTCAAAGGTTGAGACACGGCAAAATCCGAGCGCCGCGCTGACTGCGTCAAAAATCCGCCCCGCGCTGGTGGAAGTCGCTGCATTGATTTTATTTTCCACGAGAAAAATCTGCGCGCCTATTTCTTCTTTATCTCCAAGACCCAGCTGAAACGCAATTCCCGACGCATCCCTTTCGCCGTCAAACAAAAGCCCGACGGCAATCCGCCACCCCTCTTGCGCCGCACGCTCGCCGCCGGCTTGTATAAACGGCTCGATTGAGCCGATTCGCGAAAAGTCTTTACAATCTGCCAGCAAAATCTCGCCGCCCCAGACGCTTCCGTCCGTCCCATACCCGGTTCCGTCGAAAGCGACGCCGATTACCGACTCTGTCCAACCGTTTTCTGCTAAGCAGGAAACGATATGCGCATGATGATGCTGCACGGCAATCATAGGAAAACCCAAAGATTCAGCGAATTGTACCGTATGATAAGCCGGATGCGGATCATAAGCCGCGACGCTCGGCGTAATTGAAAGAAGGGATGCCATTCGCGCTGCCGTTTCCCGCAGGCACTCGAAGGAGCGTTGATCGCCCATATCGCCGATATGCGCCGACGGATAAAACATACCTCTCTGTCCGAGGCAAAATGTATTTTTTAATTCGCTCCCCACCGCCAACACACCGTCGCCCAATTTCTCCGCCCATGGAAGGAAAACGGGGAGCGGCGCATAACCGCGGCTGCGGCGAATCATATACGGCTTATCGTCGTAAACTTCCATGACGGAATCGTCCGCACGCACGCGAATCCGACGGTCGTGAGACAAAATCAAATCCGCCAAAGGCAACAACGTCTCACGCGCCTCATCATCCGTCCGACAAATCGGCGCGCCTGGAGGATTCCCGCTTGTCATAATCAAAACGTCCGACACAGACAACCCGTCGGGATAATCGAACAATAAAAGATGAAGCGGCGTATACGGGAGCATCAACCCGACACGACGGCTGCCAGGCGCGGCGTTTTCTGCGATTTTCCCGCCGTCCTTGCGTCTCAATATCACAATGGGTTTTTCCGGTCCGTCCAACGTCGAACGCATCACAGACGATATTTCCGCTTCCCGCGCTGCCACATCCAAATCCCGCACCATGACGGCAAATGGCTTCGTCGGACGTTTCTTCTTTTCACGGAGCAAACGCACCGCCGCCTCATTCGCCGCGTCGCAGCAAAGATGAAAACCGCCGATACCTTTGACCGCCACGATTTTTCCATCACAAATCGCACGCCGAACCGCCCGAATTGCTTCCGCGCCCTGCGCCGCGCTACCCAAAAGATAGACTTGCGGACCGCAATCATGACAGGCAATCGGCTGTGCGTCATAGCGTCTGGACTTTTCGTCGTAATACTCCGCCGCGCAGGCGTCGCACATGGGAAACGTTTTCATACTGGTACGTTCACGGTCATAAGGCATTTCATCGAGAATCGTAAGACGGGGGCCGCAATCCGTGCAGTTGATGAACGGATGCAAATATCGACGATTATTCTCGTCGAACAGTTCCGTGCGACACGCTTCGCAAATCGCAATATCCGGCGAAACGAAACGACTGCCGGAGTCCGCTTCGCTTTTCTCTATCGAAAACCCATTGCCCGTGAATTCTCCCGTTTTCCGCGTTTCCAAATGGAGAATCGAAGCCCGCTGCGGTGCGTTTTTAACAAGCTCACGCTGAAACGCCGCAAGAGCTTCTTCCGTCCCCACCGCTACAATCTTCACATACGATCCCTTGTTCGCGACATAGCCCGACAAACCAAATTTCTCAGCCAGCCGATGGACGAACGGACGGAAGCCGACGCCCTGCACCACGCCAAAGACGCGAAATTCTATCGTCATCACAATCCAAGCACCGAAACAACCAGGATTACCGCAAACCATCCCGTGGGAACGAGAATAATATAAAGCAACAAATTCAAAATGAAATGGCGCAGACGCTTTCCGTCCTTCGGCAGCACAAACGCTGAAAAAAGCGCGTCGAACACCAGAAATCCTAATACACAGACGCCGGCGACCAATAAAAACAACAAGATATATTCCACCGGCGTAGAATGGCCCTGCCCTTCTTTTCCCGCCGTCATCACCGCCAAAGTCTGCTGTGCGCCGTCAAGCGCAAGAACAGGCGTCAGAAATCCCCAAACGACAGTGATAAAATATTGCAGTTTTTTCACAGACGTCCAGCCTCCCGCAGCAAAAATCATCTATGCTAAATTATTCTTAATATACCATGTTTCCCGCTTCCGGACAAGCGCGGACACGTTTT
>CACZOL010000030.1 GCA_902782705.1 uncultured Selenomonadaceae bacterium | reverse complement strand
TTTCACTGTTTTTCCCTAAGCGGAAACGAAAATCGACTGAATCATTCTCTCTCGATTTTTGCCACGGCGTCGCCTTTCTTGACGCGATCGCCGACGACTGCAAAAGCCTTGCAAACGACGCCCCGGGCATTGGCCCGCGCCGCGACCGCTTCACCGCCGGACAGCGCCGCGACCCTCACAAGCGCGCCGCCTTCCTCAACGCGCGCGCCCGGCTCGACCACCCATGTGACCTCGCCGCCGATCGCCGCCCGCTGCACGCGCGACAAATCGTTCAAAAAAGCCACGCCCGCCGCCAGCGCCAAAAAGGCTACGGCCGCCGCGACCGACTTCTTGTTCATGACGCGCCGCCTCCCTGTCCAATAATTCCATTATACGAATCGAAACAATCCTTCGCAAGGAGAATCTTCAAAAACTGAAAAGAAATCCTCTATTTTTTTCGCGGCCGTTTCCCCGATGAATTTCCTGCCGCCGGCGTATCTTTCTTCGGCATGACCGCCAAAGCGCTGCCCACGCGTCGTTCCTCGCCGTCGGAGGGAGAATTGACCAATTTCCCACCCACGACCATCGCGCTGGAGCCGCCGCCGTCAAAATTCACCGCTTCTTTCGCACCGTATTTGACGAAGAGCTCGGCAAATTCCGTCAACGTCGCGCCGATGCTTGCCCACTGCCGTCCGTCGACCACCGCGAGCAATGCGTGCCGATTGGGAAGCACGGCGACGCCCGTGCGCGGCGCGCGTCCCCACGCAATATCGTCGGGAAATTCCTCCTCCTCCGCAGTAACGCTGACTTTCCCGTCTTTAACGAGCGTCGGCCCTGCGCCGACGATTACCGGAACGTCCGCAAACGTCGCTCCGACGTCTTCCTCCAGGGTCACCTTGTCCCCGACGCGCACCCGGACAAATGCGTCCCGTGCCGAGCCGTGCACCGAAATGACATAACCGTCTTCCGGGATCGCCGAGTTGCCCTGATTGATTTTTACCACCTTGCCGCCCTGCACCACGAATTCCCGTCCGAAATTGTTTGTATTCGTGCGGACGTCGTATGCGCGATTGTAAAGGATCAGCGTATTCTCGCCGCGCTCCGCGTTCACGCCCGAAACAAGCCGCGACGCCTTTCCGATGGTCACCTTGCCGCTGTAATAGACCGGAGCGACGAAGGCCGTCCCGTTCTTCCGTATACCCAGCGCGCTGCGGCAGAAATACGTCGTTCCGGCAATGCGCCCGTCCATTCGGAGCATTCCGAGGATCTCGCCCGACGGCGCGAAATAGCTCGCGTTTACCGCCGCCGCCGCGTTCACATCGTCCGACATGCGCGAGACCGTCGTCCGCCCAAGCACTTCGCCGTTTGCAAGCACCGGCACGAGGTCGTATTTCGCCAAATCGACGTCTAAAAGATACGCGCGGAAACGGCCGCGTCCGTCGCGCCGCGTGTAGACCGTTTCAATCAGCCCAGGCGCGGGCTCCGTTTTCGTTTCGTTCTCGTACAGCTTCTGGACGTCGATGAAAATCCGGTTCGGATTCTTCAGCGTCTTGACGACGAACTCCGCAGGTTCCGTAAGGTCGATCGTAACGACGATGCTGTTTTTGAGCTTCGTGAAAGAAACGCGATGAATGGATTCGCTGTGAATGACCGGTTTCACGCCCGACGTGTCGCCGATCCCCATCATCTCCAGAACGATGCGCGTCCCATCCTTCTCCGTCCGCGTCGTGTACTTCGGCACCGCCGACACGTCGAACACGATACGGTCGTGCTCCGTGCTCTTGCCGAATCGCACCGCCGTAATCGACGGCGCAGCCGCGGCGAAAACCGCCGCCGACAAAAAGAAAACCAGCGCGAGCGTCAATCCCGCCGCGCGCCGTATAATATTTCGCCACTGATAGCCCATGCCAATCCCCCTAATACTACTCTTCGACTTAAAATGTCAAAATTCTTTCATCGAAGATACCCCCTGCTTTGCAGGCTGCAAACGTGCCTGCGGCACGTCTGGCGTCTCATAAATCACCGCAAGAAATTGAGATTCCCAACGGTGATTCGTATAAAAAACTGCCGCGCCCGCGGCGCGGTCGTGAATATGCCTTGCACTATAGCGTATTTTCCTGTGATTTTTATGGAAACGCCCGTGAAATCTATATATTATCCACATTATACACAACCTTGTCCACATTCATTGCACATCATCCCCTGATATTACACTCCGATTGGACGCTTTAGGAGGAACGCCTCAAATGTAAAGAGTCAGAATCCGTCGTACTCAACTTGTCCTGCCTCGTTAATCGCTCGCGCAAAAAAACTTCCGAGGAAAAATTTTCCTCGGAAGTTTCCGATGACTTACGGCTTTACGATCTTTCCTTTTGTGTTCATCGCTTGCGCCGCCACTTGGTCGATCAGATTGTCGTACATCATATCCGCGATACCGACGCCGCCGGATTTCGCCACGTTCTGCATCATCTCCGTGTCGAGCATCGAATGCCAGATTTTCTCGCCTTGGCTTTGCCCGAAC
>CACZOL010000029.1 GCA_902782705.1 uncultured Selenomonadaceae bacterium | reverse complement strand
GCCAGGATCAAACTCTCCATGAAATCTATGATCTCATAGAACCGTTCTTGGCTCCGAAATCTCGTTGTAAAAGAAATTGTTAGGTTCATGTGTCTTACACAAACCGCACATCTGGCTTGAATCCATCACTAGATGATTCATTCTGCATTGTTCAGTTTTCAGGGTGCGCCCGCGACCGGCCCCGCCGGTCAGCTCGTTTATATTACCTCGCGGGAAATCGTTTGTCAATCTTTTTTTGAAAAAATTTCACCGAAGTGTTGTATTCCTTACAGCCCTAAGGATTTTGCCTCGTCTCCCAAATGAAATGTGCCGTTGATAAGCTCCACCGTCACATATCCGTCTTCCAGCCGCAGAATATTGACCGCTGTATTGTCTTGACGAAGCGACCAAAGGTAATGGAGCGGAATATGCATGAGTCCCGCCAATATCGTTTTATTGATCGCGCCGTGCGCGAAAATGCCGACGTTTTGTCCGTCGTGCGTCTCGCAAAGCTCTGCTATTTTATCCAACGCGCGCTTTTGAAGCGCTTGAAACGTTTCTCCGTTGGGAATGAAAAGTTCGTCCGGCGCGGTGAAGAGTTTATTCGCTTCCTTCGGCCACTGTGACGAAATCTCTTGATACGTCAATCCTTCCCAATCGCCGAAAGAAAGCTCGCGAAACGCTTTTTCCGGCCGCACGTCAACGCCGAACGCCTTACCGACGCATTCCGCCGTTTCCCGTGCACGGTCCAAATCGCTTGTATAAATCACATCAAGATGTTTCACCGGAAAACGCGCCGCCAAAAGCTCCGCCTGCCTGCGTCCCAACGCGGACAGCGCCACATTCGACTGGCCCTGATACCGTCCCCCGGCGTTCCATTCCGTTTGCCCGTGCCGCACGAGAATCAGGCGCATCATTTTTGTTCCTCCTCTATCCTTCGGAACGCTTCCAGCAGCCTTTCGTTGTCCTCCCTCTTCCTGACCGCAACGCGCACGAAAGTATCGTCCAATCCCGGATAATTGGAGCAGTCTCGAAGCAATATTCCCTTCTCACGCATAAGCGCGCAAAAAGCAGCCGCGTTTCCCCAAGACGACGCCAATCGCAGCAAGATAAAGTTCACTGTCGGAGGATACGCTTTCACGCCGCCCAACGCGGAAAGCGCGGAAAACAAGAATTCCCGTTCCACGCCCAGCCACGCCATCGTGCGGCGCTGATACTCCTCGTCGGCAAGCGCCGCGACGCCCGCCGCCTGCGCCAACAGATTCGCGTTCCACGGATCCTTCGCCGCGTCCATTCGTTCCGCCAACGTCCGGGACGCCACGGCAAACCCGAGCCGCAGGCCGGGAATCGCGAAAAACTTCGTCAGCGACTGCACGACGATCAGGCGATCATAATCGGCGCACAAAGCGCGAGCCGTAAAATCGGCGGCGTCGACACAAAAATCCATAAAGGATTCGTCGACAATCGTTAAGATATCCTTTTGCCGCGCTTCTTTCAAAACCTGTTCCAACGCTCCTCGCGTGACGCGCTGTCCCGTAGGATTGTTCGGACTCCCCAAAATCAGGCAGTCTCCCGCTTTCATCTGCGCGCACAACGCTTCCTCGTCCAAGTGAAAATCGTCTTCCTCGCGCAACGGAAAATATACGACCTCCGCACCTGCCGAAAGCGCCGCTCGCTCGTATTCACTGAACGAAGGAACGGGCAGTAGCACCCGTTTCGGCCTGACCGTGTGGAACAGGACATAAAAAAGCTCCGCGCCGCCATTGCCTAAAACGATTCCGGCAAACGGCGCGCCGTAGTGTTCTGCAATCGCCTGTTTCAACGCGCGCGCGGAAGGGTCCGGATAATGGACGAGACGCGGGATTCCTTCCTCGATCGCCCGTCGCACGGACGACGAAAGCCCCATCGGATTGATATTAGCGCTAAAATCCAGCCACTCGCCCTGCGCCGGATTCGCCTCATAAATATTGCCCCCGTGTGCAAACCGCCGATTCATACCTTCACTCATTTCATTCATTATTTCATCGCAAACACGCCGACGAGAAACGACAGCAGAACCAAGCCTTCGTTCAGCGTCGTGATCGCTCCGTACACGTCTCCCGTCAACCCGCCGAGTCTTTTCTCCACATAGCGGCCGAAAAACGCCGTGAAAGCGGCGCATACCACGAGGCTTCCGAAAGCCAGCCGGCTAAACGGAAAAAGCAAGATAACCGTGCAAATCGCCGCAAATACCAGCGCGTTTCGTCCGGCATATTGTGCGAACGCTTTGCCCAAGCCGTCGGGCCTGGCGTACGGAAACAACACGATGCCCGCCGTCATCATAAGACGCGCGATAATCGGCATGACAAAAAGTGCAGGCACGATTACCTCTTTCGGCATATCAAGAAGAATAGCGAATTCCAAGAACATCAAAACGACGAAACAAAAGACTGCGTTCGAGCCCGTACAACTGTCCTTCATGATCTCCAGCATACGCTCACGGGAACGACCGGAAAAAACGCCGTCCATCGTGTCCATGAAGCCGTCGCAATGAAGTCCGCCCGTCATGAGCGGCGGCAATATCAACAGCACCGCCGCCGTCAAATGCGGCGGCAATATGATTCCGCGCGCAGGGAGCCAAACGTAAAAGGCATACGCGAACGCGGCGTAAATCGCTCCGAGTACCGCCCCGATCAGCGGAAAAAACTTCACGCTGCGTCCGAAATCCTCCGCGGTCCACTCGTCCTGATGCACGATTGAAATCCGCGTCAGGAATTGCAGCCCGATAAAAAACGCCCTCATAGCAAAAAACCTCCCGCCGAACGACAGTCAAGAAGCCACGACGCCGCCAGCGCCAGCATGAGAAACATCACAGTGACCGTATACATCAATCGAATCGCCAAAGAAATATGCCGCGCTTCCAATTCATGCACCGGATCGCCCATATAGGTACGAAAAGACGGTTTCCCGAAGTAATAATTGAGACCGCCGAGACGAATACCGAGCGCCCCTGCCACCGTCGACTCTGTCCAGCCGCCGTTCGGGCTCGGATGTTTCGCAGCGTCACGGCGCATCATTCGCCATGCACCGCGCCAATCCAACCCAAGCAAAAAAGCCGCCGCCACAAACATAACACCCGTCAACCGTGCAGGGATATAATTCCAAACGTCATCGGCCCGCGCCGCCGCCCGACCAAAAAAAAGATATTTGTCATTCTTGTATCCGATCATCGAGTCCATCGTATTTGCCGCGCGATAGGCAACCGCCAAGGGGAGCCCGCCGATAAAAAAATAAAACAACGGCGAAATGACGCCGTCAACGGTGTTCTCCGAAATCGTTTCCACCGTCGCCCGCGTCGCCTCGCCCTCCGTCAGTTTATCTGTATCGCGCCCGACAATCCAACCGACTTTGAACCTCGCCATTTCAAGATTTCCGTCCAACAAATAATCCCTTATTTCCCGTCCCGCTTCCGCAAGATTTCGCGGCGAAATCATAAAGCTCAGAAAGACGGCCTGTACGGCAACGGAAACATAAATATTGCCGGAAAGCGCCGCAAGCCAAAGGATTCCTTCCGCCACACCGCAGGAAACCGCAAGCACGCATACCATAAGAACAAAACCGCTGACGAGCTTTTTCCTGTCGGAGTCCTCCTCATGATAAAGAAGCCCTTCAAAAAACGAGATAAGATTTCCCATGAGGACAACAGGGTGCAGCGACGAACGTGGATCGCCAATCAAGCAATCCGCAGCAAATGCAAGAATCGCAGCCATCATTTCTCGTCCAAGCCCATAATCGCACGCACCTTATCCATATCCAGATGCGCTCGCACCACATCGGCCAGCGCGTCGTAGCTCTTCTCCTTCTCCGCACGGACGTTTCGCGTATTTTGGCGCGGCGGCAGGCCCTTCCGTTTCCGAATTGCATTCAACACCGCGCGGCGGAACTCATCATGGTCGAAAATCCCATGGATATAAGTGCCGAAAACGAGCCCGTCCTTTCGGCATGTCCCCTCGACAATATCGACGGAGGCATCGGCACGCTTCGTGATTTTTAACGGATGTGCGTCTTCCTCGCCGAAAAACTCCGTTTCACCCATGTGAATTTCGTAACCGCGAAGCCCATCTGCTGAAATATCTTCATCCAGGAACCGCCATCCGGCGCAATTCGCCTCCACCTGCGAAGTCAGCTTTTTCTCACTGAACGTCGTCGTCATGCCAAGCAGACCGAGCCCTTCCGTCCCGTCGTTGTCCGACTCCGTATGATGCGGATCGCGAATCTCTTTTCCGAGCATTTGATAGCCGCCGCAAATCCCGATGAGCGGCGTGCCCTTCTCCACACGATCCCGTACAGCCGCCGCGATCCCTGACGAACGAAGATACATCATGTCTTCCGTCGTATTCTTGCTGCCCGGCAGCATAATCAAATCCGGCGCGCCCAAGGACGCCGCGTCCTGCACATAGTAAAGCGAAACGTCCTCCTCGCCGGACAAGCAATCGAAATCCGTGAAATTGGAAATTTTCGGCGTACGGATTACCGCGATCTTGACGTCGCCTTCCTTCGGCTTCTCCTGCTTTTCCTCCAGCGAAACGGAATCCTCGTCGTCGATGCCCATGTGATCGATATGCGGGATGATGCCGAGAACGGGCTTTCCCGTCTTTTGCTCCAGGAAATCTACGGCGGGCTGCAAGAGCGAAACGTCCCCGCGGAACTTATTGATAATCAAGCCTTTGACGAGATCGCGCTCCTCGTCCGTCAAAAGCTCCAGCGTACCGACGAGAGACGCTAACGCGCCGCCCCGATCGATATCGGCAATCAAAAGCACCGGCGCCTGCAAATGACGTGCGACGCGCATATTCACGATGTCGTTGTCGTGAAGATTTACCTCCGCGGGACTGCCCGCGCCCTCAATCACGATAACCTCATATTCCTTGTCGAGACGCGCCAGCGCATCTTTCACCGTATCAAACAGCTTCACCGAATACCCTTTATGATATTCTTTCGCCGACATATTGCCGATGGGCTTTCCCATCAGCACCACCTGCGACGAGGCGTGACCCGTCGGCTTCAAAAGCACCGGATTCATGTCGACTTCCGGCGCAAGGCCCGCGGCTTCCGCCTGCGCCACCTGTGCGCGCCCCATCTCTTTGCCGTCTCGCGTGACATACGAATTCAGCGCCATATTCTGCGCCTTGAACGGAACGACGTGCAAACCGTCCTGATAAAAAATGCGGCAAAGCGCCGTAACCAAAATACTCTTTCCTACATGGGAGCTGGTACCCTGCATCATGATCGTTTTTGCCACGCGATAAAACCTCCTTATAAAAACGCATATTTCAAGCCCGTCAATTCATTTTGTATTGCACTTTCGATTTTCCATTATACCATGATTTATTCAATCGGCAAATTTTCTTCCACCAAAAAACTCACTACCGCCCTATAGGGAAAATAGTGAGTTTGATTATATTTTTGCGCCGTGGGCGCGCTTCCATTCCTTGATTTCCGCCAGCCGCGCCTTGAATCTGCCTTCCACGCCCTGCTCCGTCGGGCGGTAATATTCCTTGCCCAGCAAAGAATCCGGCAAACATTGCATATTCGTGATCTTTTCCTCGGTATCGTGTGCGTATTGATAGCCCTTGCCGTAGCCGAGATTCTTCATCAACTTTGTCGGCGCATTTCGTATCACAAGCGGCACCGGCTCGTCGATCTCACGAAGCGCATCTTCTTTCGCCGTCAAATAGGCGACCTCCATAGCGTTCGACTTCGGCGCCATGGCAAGATAGACGACCGCTTCGGTCAAATGCACGGAGCACTCCGGCATTCCGATGAAATGACACGCCTGATACGCCGCCACCGCGATCTCCAAAGCGCGGGGATCGGCAAGCCCAACGTCCTCGCTGGCGAAACGCGTCACGCGCCGCGCAACATAGAGGGGATCTTCTCCTGCCTCCAGCATACGCGCAAGCCAATAAACCGCCGCGTCGGGGTCAGAATTTCGCATTGACTTGTGCAGCGCGGAAATCAGGTTGTAATGCTCCTCGCCTTTCTTGTCGTACAAGAGCGACTTCCTGGAAATGCACTGTTCGAGGATTTCCTTCGTGACCGTGATCGTCCCGCTTTTCTCCTCGCCGTTCAACACGACCATTTCCAGCGTGGAAAGGGCGGACCGTGCGTCTCCGTTTGCGAAACCCGCAATCACTTCCAAATGTTCCTGCGCAATCTTGATCTTCTGTCCGCCGAAGCCGCGCTCGTCAGTAACAGCTCGCGAAAGCAGCGAAACGATGTCCTCCGTCGAAAGCGGCTGCAAGACGAACACCTTGCACCGGGACAGAAGCGCGCCGTTGACCTCAAAGGACGGGTTTTCCGTCGTCGCGCCAATCAGAATGATACTGCCCTTCTCGACAAACGGAAGAAACGCATCCTGCTGCGCTTTATTGAATCGATGGATCTCATCCACAAAGACGATCGTTCGATCGCCATAGCGTCGGTTCTCTTCCGCCTGCTGCATGACGCCGCGAATCTCCTTTATACCGCTGGTCACAGCGGAAAAGTCGATAAACGAAGACTTCGTATGCACGGCGATAATACGCGCCAGCGTCGTCTTGCCGACGCCCGGCGGTCCCCAGAAAACCATCGAGGCAATCCGGTCGCTCTCAATCAGGCGGCGAAGCACCTTTCCCTCGCCAATCAAATGCTTTTGCCCGACAAATTCTTCCAACGTCTGTGGACGGAGCCGCGCGGCCAAAGGCTGCGTCTCCCGATCTGACGCCTCGAAAAGCGAAGCCTGCTCCACGCGCGCCCCTCCCTTCCGTTACAAGTTCAATCAATTACCACTGCAAAAACGGATTGCACTGCCGTTCCCATCCAATCTCGGAGGACGGACCGTGCCCGGAATAGACCTTCGTCTCGTCCGGCAATACGAGCAGCTTTTTCTTGATATTCCCGATCAGCTCGACCTCCGAACCGCCGGGGAAATCGCTGCGTCCGATGGAACCGGCGAAAAGCGTGTCGCCGGTGAACGCGACGCCTTCGCCTACAAAGCAGACGCCGCCCTTCGTATGACCGGGCGTATGAATCACTTCCAGTTCGGTCTGCCCGAAGGAGATCTTGTCGCCCTCGGAAAGCAAATGCTCCGCCGGACGCGAAATCACCCGGAATCCCATAAAGGCTGACAAATTCAGCTTCATATCGGAAATCATCGCCGCGTCTTCTTTATGGATATAAAGCGGCGCCCCCGTCTCATCGCGGATTTCATCGTTCGCTCCGATATGGTCGCAATGCCCGTGGGTATCCAGCACCGCCTTGATGGAAAGCTTTGCCTCCCGGATATACGAGAGAATCTGCTTCGCCATTCCGCCCGGATCGATTACGACGCCCTCGCCCGTTTCGTCCGAAACGACATAACAATTCTCGTCAAACGGCATGACCGCAAACGACTGGATCGTAAGCTTTCCCATTATTCCTCTCCTTCCTTTTCCTCCGCCTCGCGAGGCTCTCTCGTCGTCGCCGTCGGCATCGAACGGCTGACGCTGTAAACGTCCTTCACCCGGCGGAATTTCGTCATGATCTGCGCGACCTGCTGGGCGTTCTTGACCTCAAGCCCCATAACCACCGTCGAGGTCTTGTTGCTCCGATTCGGCTTCGCATTGATGGAGCTGATGTTGACCTTCATTTCGGAGGTGACCGCCAAAAGATTCGTCAGCATGCCGCTCCGGTCGTTGCAGGTAATGACGATCTGCACCGTGTAATCCTTATCGAGACCGATGTCCCAATCCACTTCCAAGGCGCGGGAATAATCGACCGCGTCGTGGAAAATATTCGTGCAGTCCGCGCGATGCACGGAAACGCCGCGCCCCCGCGTCACAAAACCTACGATGGGATCGCCGGGAATAGGATTGCAGCAACGCGCAAGATGAACGAGAATCCCCGCCTCTCCCTCGACGAGCACGCCGTGACTCGACTTCCTGACCTCGCCCTGCTGCGGCTTCAGCTCCGAGAGCAGCTTGGAAACGTCCGGCGCGGTGTTCTCCTTCAATTCCTGCTTGTGCAGGTCGATCAGCTTTGTCAGGACCCCGTTGACCGTGACGCCGCCAAAGCCTAAGGACGCCAAAAGGTCGTCCTCGGCATGGATATTGAACTTCTTCGCCACCTGCGACAGACGGTCGTTTTTCAAAAGCTCCTTCGGCTCGTAACCCAGCCGCTTCGCTTCTTTTTCAATCAACTCGCGCCCGCGCTCGATATTCTCCTCCCGGGTCGCTTTCTTAAACCAAGAGCGGATTTTGTTGCGCGTCTCCGAAGAAGCGACGATATTCAGCCAGTCGCGGGAAGGGCCGTTGTTCGCCTTGTTTGTGATAATCGAAACGATGTCGCCGTTTTTCAGCTTGTATTCCAGCGGCACCAGCTTGCCGTTAACCTTCGCGCCGACGCAGTGGTGGCCGACCTCGGTGTGAATACGATATGCAAAGTCCAACGGAATCGAGCCCTTCGGCAGACCGATGACGTCTCCGCGAGGCGTAAAGACGAAAACCTCGTCGGCGAACACGTCGACCTTCAGCGCCTCGACGTACTCTCGCGGATCGGCAAGTTCCTGTTGGAGATTGACCATCTGTCTGAGCCACGACATCTTTTGGTCGTAAGCGTTGCCCGCAACGGCGTTTTTCCCCACTTCCTTGTATTTCCAATGCGCGGCGAAACCGTACTCGGACACCTGATGCATCGCAAACGTACGAATCTGGATTTCCAACGGATAACCCCGCGTCATTACCGTCGTATGAAGCGACTGGTAGCCGTTGGACTTTGGCATCGCGATATAATCCTTGAACCGTCCCGGTATCGGCTTCCACATCGCGTGAATCAGGCCGAGCACGCCGTAACACTCGGACTCGGTCTCGACCAGCACGCGCACGGCGGAAAGGTCGTAAATCTCGCTGATGTCTTTATTGTCGCGGCGCATTTTCCGGTAAATGCTGTAGAAATGCTTGGCACGGCCGCGAATCTCCGCCTTCATGCCTGCGGACACAAGCTTCTCGCGAAGCTGCGCCATCGCGTCGTCGATGAACGCCTGCCGTTCCTGCCGTTTCTGCTTCACGTTCTCCACGAGGTCATAATAGATTTCCGGCTCCAAATAGCGCAGGCACAAATCTTCCAGCTCGCACTTGATATTCGAGATGCCGAGCCGGTTGGCCAGCGGCGCGTAAATCTCAATGGTCTCGCGGGCGATGCGCTTCTGCTTGTCCGCGCGCATATACTTGAGCGTCCGCATATTGTGCAGGCGGTCGGCCAGCTTGATCAAGATGACGCGCAAATCCTTAGCCATCGCTAAAAACAGCTTGCGGTAATTTTCAAGCTGCTGTTCTTCCTTCGATTTGTACTCGATCTTGCCGAGTTTCGTCACGCCGTCGATCAGCATCGCGACTTCGTCGCCGAATTTCTCCTGCATTTCCTCGATGGTAAAAGTCGTATCTTCGACGACGTCATGCAGCAGCGCCGCCGAAATCGCCGCCTCATCAAGGTGCATATCCGAAAGGATATAAGCCACATGCAGCGGATGGATAATGTACTCCTCGCCCGAAGCGCGCTTCTGGCCCTCGTGGGCTTCCCGCGCAAGTTCGTAGGCTCGGGAGATCAAATCCACGTTCGCGCCCGGCTGCGTCCACTTTACCTCGGAAACTATATCGTCTATTGTAATCGGTTTTGGCTTAGTCATAGGGTCCACCCCATCATGATTATCTGTAATCGTAATTTATTATAGCACATAGCAAGGAAAAAGCGTACCCGACGCGAAACAGTTTCGCAACGGGTACGCTTCTCTTTTGCCTCTTTGTTTTATTGCCAAGCCTTGCAAACGTCAACCCACGCGGCGAAGGACGAATATGTCTCCAATTCCTCCATCGTCAGCTCAATGGCGCTGTTTGCGCTGCCGCATGCGGGGAATACCGTTTCAAACCGCTTCAGCGATTCGTCCAGGTATACTTTCACGCCGTCGTTGACGGCAAAGGGACAAACGCCGCCT
>CACZOL010000028.1 GCA_902782705.1 uncultured Selenomonadaceae bacterium | reverse complement strand
CGAGGACGCGGGCGCACATCGGGGCTGGCTCGACTGCAAGGAATACAACGACCGCGCGCTGCACGTTTACGAATCGGTCGGGCTCAAGCGCGAAGGCGTCATGCGCGAAACGATTCTCGTAAACGGAACGTATGAAAATCTCGTGATGCTCGGGATCCTGGATCGGGAATGGCACGCACTGCAAAAGGAGGCAACAACATGACGACGGCCGTAAAACGAGTCTATCTGATTGTGCTGGACAGCTTCGGCGTCGGCGAGCTTCCGGACGCCGAAGTCTTTGGCGACGCAGGTTGTCACACGCTGCAAACGATACGGCAATCGCCTGCCTACGATACGCCGAATCTGGCGACGCTGGGGCTTTTCCACATCGAGGGCGTCGGCAGTAGCTCCGGCACAGAGACGCCGAGAGGCGCTTTCGGACGCTGCGCCGAACTTTCCCACGGCAAAGATACGACGACGGGACACTGGGAAATCGCAGGCGTCGTGTCGGAACACGGTATGCCCACGTTTCCCGACGGATTCCCGCCGGCTCTGATGAAACGGCTGGAAGAAACATTCGGCTGCCCCGTGCTCTGCGGCAAGCCATACTCCGGCACCGAGGTCATTCACGACTACGGGCGCGAACACGAGAAAACGGGCGCGCTGATCGTCTATACGTCGGCGGACAGCGTACTGCAGATTGCCGCCCACGAAAGCATAGTGCCGCGGGAAAAACTCTACGATTACTGCAAGAAAGCCCGCGCGCTCATGAAGGGCGATTGGGGCGTCGGCCGTGTGATCGCGCGTCCGTTCATCGGCGCGTATCCCGACTACGAACGCACGGCGGGGCGTCATGACTATTCCCTCAATCCGCCGAAACCGACGCTGCTCGACGTACTTTCGGCGGCGGGGCTGACGACCATCGGCGTCGGCAAGATCTCAGACATTTTCGCCGCACGGGGCGTCGGCCGCCATATCGCGATGGACGGCAACGACGACGGCATGGAAAAGACCATCGCGACGCAGGCCGAGGACTTCACAGGCCTCTGCTTCGTCAATCTCGTCGATTTTGATATGAAGTACGGCCACCGCCGTGACATCGAGGGCTACGCAAAAGCGGCCACGGCTTTCGATCGTCAGCTTGCACGATTCATGGAACGTATGCGTACAGACGACGTACTGATCCTTACGGCGGATCACGGCTGCGACCCCGGCTTTTCCGGCAGCGACCACACCCGCGAATACACGCCGCTTCTCGTTTACGGCGCGTCCGTCCAAGCGGGCGTCAATCTCGGCACGCGGCGCACTTTCGCCGACATCGGCGTGACAACGGCAGACATGCTCGGCTGCAAACTTCCCTGCGAGGGCGTGAGCTTTTGGAACGAGATCTTGAAGCATTAAATTCGTCGCCGGGCGTATGGAAAAAACGACATGAAACAATTTACATAAATCTCCGCATTCAACTTAAAAGGAGGAAACAACATGACAGATGTAGACAAGAGACTGATTGCCGAAGCGAAGCGCGTGCGCGAATTCGCCTATTGCCCGTACTCTCATTTCGCAGTGGGCGCGGCGGTACTCGGCGCGTCGGGAGAAATCTACGGCGGCTGCAACGTGGAAAACGCATCCTTCTCCGTGACGAACTGCGCCGAACGCACGGCAATCTATCAGGCGATTTCTGCCGGAGAGCAGGACATCCTGGCTCTGGCCGTCGTCGCCGAAGGCCCGTCTCCGGTCCCGCCCTGCGGCGCGTGCCGCCAGGTCATCGCGGAATTCCGCATTCCGCATATCCTGATGGCGAATCTCGCCGACGACGTAAAGGAAATGACGCTGGAAGAAATCCTGCCCGAAGCGTTCACCGACGAGAATATGAACGGATAAGCGCGCTTATAAACAGAACCGCCCATTCGGACAATTCCGAACGGGCGGTTTTCATATTGCCATACGACTTGGAAAAAACCAAGCCCTCCCCTTGCGGGGAGGGCTCGAAAAACACTTTCCATGCTTGCAAAAAAGCCGCCATGCAGCGGCTCTTTTAAGTTACAGATAATATCTGACGCCGGAAGCGAAAATTTGCTGGTCTTTTTCGCCCGGAACGTTGATTCCGATATTTTCGCCGATGCGCTCCGAATGGCCCATTTTCCCGAGGACTCGTCCGTCCGGGCTCGTGATGCCCTCGATGGCCCAAACCGAACCGTTCGGGTTGAACGCGACGTCCATGCTCGGATTGCCCGCCGCGTCGACGTACTGCGTGGCAATCTGTCCGCGCAGGCGCAATCGCGCGAGAATTTCCTTGTCCGCATAGAAACGCCCCTCGCCGTGGGAAACGGGAACCGTCTGCACCGAGCCGACGGGCACGCCGGAAAGCCACGGCGAAAGATTCGATACGACCTTCGTGCGGACCATGCACGAAACATGACGCCCGATGGTGTTGAACGTCAGCGTCGGCGCGCTGTCCGAAAGCGGGCGAATGTCCCCGTACGGCACGAGACCGAGTTTGATCAGCGCCTGGAAGCCGTTGCAAATGCCAAGCATCAAGCCGTCCCGCTCTGTCAGATGTTCCATGATCGCGTCGCGAATCCACGGATTTCTGAACATCGCCGCGATGAATTTTCCGGAACCGTCCGGCTCGTCGCCGCCGGAAAAGCCGCCCGGCAGCATGATGATCTGTGCGGATTTGATGCCTTTCAGGATGGCTTCGACCGTTTCGCCGATAGCGCGCGGCGTCAGATTTCGCACGACGAGCGTTTCCACTTTCGCGCCCGCTCTCGCAAACGCGCGGGCGGAATCATACTCGCAGTTCGTGCCGGGGAATACGGGAATGAAGACGCGCGGCTGCGCATAATGCACGCTCGCGGCGATACTGCTTCCCTGCGTGTAATCGGGCGTCTGCGGCACCGGAACGGGCGCGCCGGAGGTCTTCGTCGGGAAGATGCGTTCCAGCGGCTCTTTCCAGACGCTTTCCGCTTCGCCCAGATTGACGATGACGCCTCCGCAGACGATATTCGGCTGTTCCATCGTATATCCGAGAACATACGCGCCTGTACCTGCAAGCGCCGTCTCCACGTCCGTGCCCTCGGGAAGCTCCAAAAGGATCGTGCCGTAGTCGGGCAGGAACAGCTCCTCCGCGCTCAGCGCTGCGTCGAAGCAGAAGCCGATCCCGTTGCCGAAGCACATTTTCGTCACCGCCGCCGCAACGCCGCCCACGCGCACCGTCGCGGCGGAAAGCGCCTGACGCGACGCAGTCAGCGCCGCAACTTTCTCGAAATTGTCGCGAAGACGGGCAAAGTCCGGCATATCGGCCTCGTCCTTCGGACACGGAACGGCGTAAACCGTACTGCCTATCGCCTTGAACTCCGCCGAAACGACAACGTCCGCAGGCAGTACGCCGACGGCGAACGCCGCCAGCGTCGGCGGCACATGAATCTCCATGAAAGTGCCGGACATGGAATCTTTGCCGCCTATGGCGGCAATCTCCAGTGAGCGCTGCGCCCAAAGCGCGCCGAGAAGCGCCGCGAAGGGCTTGCCCCATTTCTTCTCATCCTTGCCGAGGCTCTCGAAATATTCCTGAAGCGTCAGCCACGCGTGTTTTGCATTGCCGCCCATCGCAACGATCTTCGCCACGGCCTCGACGACCGCGTACATCGCGCCATGGAACGGGCTCCACTCCAAGAGGTACGGGTCGAGCCCGTACGCCATCGCCGTAGCGGTATTCGTCTCCCCTTCCAGCATCGGAAGTTTCGCAGCCATGCCCTCCTGCGGCGTAAGCTGATGTTTCCCGCCGAAAGGCATCAAAACCGTGCCGGCGCCGACGGTGGAATCAAATCGCTCTGCAAGGCCTTTTTGCGCGCAGACGTTGAGGCGGGAAAGATTTTTCAGCCATGCGGCATAAATATTTGAGCCGCAGGCCGCGACTTCTTCCGGCAAGCGGCGCATATAGGGGTTCTCCGCGTCCGGCTGGACGATGACCGCCTCGACATGCTGGCGCACGCCGTTCGTCGCGAGGAAGTTCCGCGCGAGATTGACGACCTCCTTGCCGCGCCAGCGCATGACGAGCCGCGGCTCCTTCGTCACGACCGCAACTTGCGTCGCCTCCAGATTTTCCACGTCCGCCGCACCGATAAACGTGGCGACGTCTTCTTTGGCAAGCACCACCGCCATGCGCTCCTGCGACTCGGAAATCGCGAGTTCCGTGCCGTCAAGGCCGTCGTATTTCTTCGGCACGGCGTCGAGATCGACGGAAAGGCCGTCTGTCAGCTCGCCGATGGCGACGGCGACGCCGCCCGCGCCGAAATCGTTGCACCGCTTAATGAGGCGCGCGACTTCCGGCCGGCGGAAAAGGCGCTGGATTTTCCGCTCGGTGGGCGGATTGCCCTTTTGTACCTCTGCGCCGCATTCGGACAACGAGTCGACCGTATGCTCCTTCGACGACCCCGTCGCGCCGCCGCAGCCGTCGCGGCCCGTACGGCCGCCGACGAGCACGACGACGTCGCCCGGCTCGGGCGACTGCCGCACCACGTTTCCTTTCGGCGCGGCTGCGATGACCGCGCCGATTTCCATTCGCTTCGCCATATAGCCGGTATGATAAACTTCCGCCACCTGCCCGGTCGCAAGGCCGATCTGGTTTCCGTATGAACTGTAGCCTGCCGCCGCGTCCCGCGTGATTTTCCGCTGGGGCAGCTTCCCGGCGCGCGTATCCCTGACCGGCGTGCGCGGGTCCGCCGCGCCCGTCAAGCGCATCGCCTGATAGACATACGACCGTCCCGAAAGCGGATCACGGATCGCTCCGCCGAGACACGTCGCCGCGCCGCCAAACGGCTCGATTTCCGTCGGGTGGTTGTGCGTCTCGTTTTTGAACATCACGAGCCATTTTTCCGTCCTGCCGTCATGATCGGCATCCACGACGACGGAGCAGGCGTTGACCTCCTCGGAAACGTCCAGCGCGTCCAGCTTTCCTTCCTCGCGGAGCGCTTTCATGCCCATGACCGCGACGTCCATCAGCGTCACGTCGCGCTCCGTCTCCGCCCCGTACACGAGCTGACGGTCAAACAAATATTTCTCGTAAGCCGACTCAATCGCCGGACGATACGGCCCGTCCTCAAAGCTGACATTATCCACCGCCGTCGTGAACGTCGTGTGGCGGCAATGATCGGACCAGTACGTGTCGATGACGCGAAGCTCGGTAATGGTCGGCGCGCGATGCTCGATCTCCTTGAAATATTTTTGGCAGAAAACGAGATCGTCGAGACTCATGGCGAGGCCGCGATGTGTCAAAAACGACGACAACGATTTTCCCCTATAACTGTTGAAGTCTTCCAATACCTCGACGTCCGGCGGATTCTCCGTCGCCATCGCCAAAGTCGCGGGTTTCTCGAGCGCGGCTTCACGACACTCGACCGCGTTGATCAAATACGATTTGATGCTTTGAAACGCCGATTCCGAGATTTCGCCGACGAGCATGATTACCGTAGCCGTCCGGATCGTCGGCCGTTCCTTCTGCGTGATCAGCTGCACGCACTGCGCCGCCGAGTCCGCGCGCTGGTCATACTGGCCCGGCAAATACTCGACCGCAAAGAGGCGCGTATTCGGAAAGTTCGGCAATGTTTCTTCGTATATCACGTCCACCGGCGGCTCCGCGAAGACGACGTTCTTCACCGCGCGGTATTCCTCGTCGCTGAGACCCTCTATATCGTACCGGCGAATCAACCGAACCGTGCGGAGGCCGACAAGCCGGAAGCTCTCGATGAGATCTTCCGCGAGCTGGCGCGCCGGGACGTCGAAAAATCCCTGCCGTTTCTCCACAAAAATTCTGCGGACTTTCATTCTGCGTCCTCCTCAAAAAGCTCCAAGGCGATTTTCACGACAACCTTCAACACCGGGGACGGCTCGTCGATCGCACAGCAGGGGCGGTGAATATCCTTCGGCAGGAGCACTGCAAAACAGCCGTCCGCTAAGACGAAATTGCTCTCCGGCTCCAGTTTTTCATAAAAAGCGACGTCTTTTTCCTCGTCATACGGCTCCGCGATCTTCAGATCCGGACTGAACGCGCACCAACCGATAAACTCCTGTCCTTCCGCCACGAACTGCACGTCCGCGTAACGTCGATGCGACTCCGGCCGGCACTCCGCCGCCGGCTTCGTCACATAGCGCTGCACTTTCGCGTAAATGCGATCACCGTCGATATCGTAACGACCGTCCGCCATCTTGGAAAAATCCGTTTCCCGAAGATACGCCAGCGCGCGCTCCATCGCGCTCGAAAAAGCTACGCCCGCCGTGTCCTCGTCCCTAATGCTTCCTATAATCATCACAAACGCCTCCCGCGCCCGCGTCATGCCTGCAAGCTCCAACAAAGAATGTCAGCGGCAAGAATATTTCTGCATAGTTTCTTGCATGGCTCGACCGCCTATGATAATATCTATTGTAATAAAAATGCGCCTGATATGCAATCAAAATTACAGGAGGTTTCCCATGAACGAACTGCTTTCCTTACTGGAACACGACGCGCGCCGCCCGCTGCCGGAGCTGGCCGCTATCCTTAAACGCAGCGAATACGAAGTCGGCAAAGAAATGAAAGCGCTGGAAGACGAGCGCATCATTCTCGGTTACAACACACTGATCGACTGGAACAAAGCGGGCACGGACAAAGTGACCGCATTCATCGAAGTCAACCTCACGCCGCAACGCGACGTGGGCTTCGACGCCATTGCCGACCGTATCTCACGTTTCGACGAAGTGCGCTCCGTCTTTCTGATGAGCGGCAGCTTCGATCTCCTCGTGATCGTCGAGGAATCGTCGCTGCAGGCGATCGCCGACTTCATCGCCCAGCGCCTCGCGACGATTGACGGCGTAACCTCGACGCGCAGCCATTTCATGCTGAAGCCGTACAAGAAAGACGGCCTGATGACCGGACCGAAAGAGCGCGATCACAGGCTGGTGGTGTCGCCATGACCATCGATTGGACCGCGCGGATCGCGCCGCAAGTCAACGCCGTACCGCCTTCCGGTATTCGGCGCTTTTTCGACATCGCCGCCGAAATGGAGGACGTGATCTCGCTCGGCGTCGGCGAACCGGATTTCGTGACACCGTGGACAATCCGCGAAAGCTGTATTTACGGCCTTGAACAGGGCCGCACTTCCTACACCGCGAATCGCGGCCTGCCGGAACTTCTGACGGAAATCGTGCGTCTCAAAAAAGAGCAGCAGGGCCTCGACTATGACGCGAAAACCGAAGTCCTCGTCACCGTCGGCGTCAGCGAAGCGCTGGACATCGCTCTGCGCGCCATGCTTGCCCCCGGCGACGAAGTATTGATTCCCGAGCCTTGCTATGTATCATACACGGCCTGCACGACATTGGCGGGCGGCGTCGCCGTGCCCGTGCCCGCGCGCATCGAAAACGAATTCCGCGTTACGGCGGAAGACCTGGAGGCGCACGTCACGCCGCGCACCCGCGTCCTTCTGATCGGCTACCCGAACAATCCCACCGGCGCGGTCATGCGCCGCGAACATCTTTTGGAACTGGCGAAATTCGCCGAAGCGCACGACCTGCTCGTGATCTCCGACGAAATTTACGGCGACCTGACCTACGGCGGAGAGCCGCATGTTTCTTTCGCCTCGCTGCCCGGCATGCAGGAACGCACATTGCTCCTCGACGGATTTTCCAAGGCCTATGCGATGACAGGCTGGCGCATCGGCTACGCGCTCGGTGCGCCGGAACTGATTGCCGCCATGACGAAAATCCATCAGTACACGATGCTCTGCGCGCCGATTACCGCGCAGCTCGCCGCCGTCGAGGCGCTGAGACGCGGCGCGAAATACCGCGACAAAATGGTCGCCGAATATGATTTGCGGCGCGGCTTTATTTATCGCGGCCTGACGAAGCTCGGTCTTCCGTGCTTTGAGCCGAAAGGCGCGTTTTACATTTTCCCCGACGTCAGCTCCACGGGGCTTTCCTCTGAAGAATTTGCGGAGAACCTCTTGAAAACGGAGCACGTCGCCCTCGTACCGGGCAGTGCTTTCGGAGACTGCGGCAAGGGTTACGTCCGCTGCTCCTACGCGACGTCGCTGGAAAAGATTGACGAAGCCCTCGCGCGCATCGGTCATTTCCTGGAGAATCACACCAAACGCATATAATTTGAAAATCCGGATGTATTTTGGTATGATAATGCCATAAATCATATTTTTCCGAAGGAGTAACCTCACGCGAACCGGCATTTCAACAAGGCGTGCGGTCGTAGAAAGATGCAAGCCCCGCCTGCAGAAGCAGACGGATGATAGAATTTCATTATATGTTTGAGAAGGAGTTTGTCGTATGCAGAACAACCGCCTGCGTTATCTTCGCGAAAAAGAGTCCCTGACACAAACGGATATCGCGAACGCGCTCCATATCGGGCAGTCTACATACAACCGTTACGAACGCGGCGTACGGGAACCCGACCATGAAACGCTGAAAAAAATCGCGGACTATTTTCATGTTTCGCTCGACTTCCTTCTGAAACATGACCGTCCTTACACGCGCAAAGAGCCGGGCATCGAGCTGACCTCTTTTCTGCAGGACGGCTCATACAAGATCTTTTCCAGAACGCCTACGCAAAGGGACCGCAAAAAACTCGTCAGTCTCATCATGGCTCTCTACGGCGACGAAGCGGAAGGCAAAAAACGTTCGTGAAATTCCATATCGACAAAAAATCGCGGGACACGCATTCGTCCCGCGATTCTTTCTTTGTCTCATTTCATCTTTTGCGCGTCTTTCATCTGCATCCAGCCGTCGCCGCAGACGAGCACCCCTTCGTCTTCCATGCACCCGATCTCTCTCGTCAATGCGCTGCGATTGCACACCAGCATCTTTGCCAGCTCTACGCGGCTCGGAACTTTCACCCGGTCCGTTCCCTGCGCTTTCGCCTGATGGAACAAATACAGCCGCAGCCTGCCGCGCAGCGTGTACTGGGAAAGCACCTCGATCTTCTGGATCATCACAAACATCATGCGCGAAAGGATCGTCAGCAAGTTTCGCCGCACAATCCCATAAACGCGTTCCGCCCGCGCAGACTGCTTCTTCTCGGTTCCTGCCGCCAGGAAGCTTCGATACGGCAGCCACAGGAGCACCGTCTTCGGCCGAACGTCCACCGACATGCCGCAATATGTTTCCGTTCCGGCGACCGCCCATACGTTGCCGAACAGCGCGTCTGCCTGCAATTCGTAGGCGAGCACCTCGCTCTCGGCGAAATCGGTCAAGACGATATGCACCGCGCCTTCGACGACGACTCCGAGATTGGGATTGTCGTCATGCCGGTACACAATGCGCTCTTTTTTCAAAAACCGCTGGATCCTGCCGCCCATATCCTTGACAAACGCCTCCGGCTCGCCCGGTTCGAGGCCCCGAAAAATGGACAGCTTTTCCAATACGATTTTGCTTTTCGCGTCCCCCATGGCAGATTCCCCCTGTGACTCCGATTCCCTGATATCTCTTGCCGCCGTCAGCCGGCAGGTATAGGCCGCAAAACCGCCGCGCCGTCCGCCAGCGAAAGTTCGCTGTCATGGCGCGCGTAAAGTGTGGAACGATGCGCGACGCTGACCACGCCCGCATTCGGAAGCTCGCTGCGCAAAAGATCGTAAAGCCGCGCTTCCCGCGCCTCGTCCAGAGCGCTGGTCGCCTCGTCGAGGAAGATCCAGTCGGGCCGCGCCAGGAGAACGCGTGCGAACGCAATGCGCTGCTGCTCGCCCAGCGACAGAATACGGCTCCAGTCGTCGACGTCGCCGAGCCGGTCGGCAAGCGGCGCAAGATCGACGAGCGCCAGCACGCGGCGGATCTCCGCATCGTCCGGCGCCTCCGCTTCCGGACGTGGATAGACGACGGCGCGCCGGAGCGTACCCAGCGGCAAATACGGGCGCTGCGGCAAAAACAACACGCGGCTTTGGGGCGGACGCACCAGCCGTCCCTCGCCGAAAGGCCAAATGCCCGCCAGCGCCCGAAGCAGCGTACTCTTGCCGCAGCCGGAGGGGCCGGTGACGAGGAGTCTCTTCCCTGCAGGCAGCGCGAGCGAAAACGGCGCAACAAGACGCCTGTCGTCCGGCAGGCGCACGGACACGCCGTCCATCACCAGCGCATGGGAGGCGTCGACCTCCGCGCCGTCCGCTTCCACTGCACCGCCTTCGTCCTGTCGGACGGCGGGCGCCAGCCCGCGAACTTCTTCGAGGTGCTCCGTAAAACCGGACAGTCGATGGATGACGGAAACGAGCTTGGCAATCGTATCGTACGCTTCAACGAAATACGACAGCCCGTCCTGCACGCGCCCAAACGCGCTGACTGTCTGCATGAGTCCGCCGAGCGCCATCTCTCCGCCGAAATACCGCGGCGCGGCGAGAATCAGCGGCGCGATGATTGCGAACTGCATATAGGAATTCGCATAGAAATTCAGGAACTTCGTCTGCCGCATCAATTCGCGGAAGTTCGTGATCACATGTCCGAAGCGCTCCAAGAAACCGGCATTTTCCGCACCTTCGCCGCGGTAGAACGCGATACTCTCGCTGTTTTCACGCATACGCGCCATCGAAAAACGGAAATCCGCCTCATAGCGCTGCTGCTCATAATTCAGCGCAATCAGCTTTCGCCCGACGACATGGGCGAGCACAGTGCCGACGGCGGAATACGCGAGAGAGAACCAAAGCATGTAACCGTGGATCTCGACCGTGCCGCCGCCGAACGGCACCGTCAATACGCCGGAAAGCTCCCAGAGAACGACGGCAAAAGCGGCAATCGTCGTAATCTGTTTCAACAGCCCCAAAAGGAGCTGCAGCGTCAGACTGACAAAAAGATCGATGTCCTCTTGAATTCGCTGGTCAGGGTTATCCATGCCGCTGCCGACGACTTGGAGTCTGTAATGCGCTTGATCTTTCAGCCATGCGCCCAGATATTCTCCGGTCATCCATGTACGCCAGCGGAGCTCCAAGAGCTGCCGCAGATAAATCGCGTAAACGGCGATGCCGATGTAAATAAACGCGAGCACGCTGAACTTTCCGATCAGCGGCCAAAACAGGCCGTACTCATACGCCTGCAGCGCGTTGTAAAATTCGTTGTACCATGCGTTGAGCTGCACGAGCAAATAGACCATCGCGAAGTTCAGCCCGATGACGACGGCCAACAGCCCGACAGCGCGCTTTTTCTCCGCCGATTTCCAATACCCGCGGAACAGCCGCCAAAAATCACGCAAAAAAGAAGTTTTCATATCATTGACCTTTCTATATAAATTTTAGCTGAAAATCGCTAATCTCCAACCCCTCCCCCAATGGGAACGCGCATTCAGCAAAATTCAATCACGATATATATTGGTTTTTCATGTAAACTACTATATCTTCCATTATAGTGAAGATGACAAAGGTTTTCAAGATATGATAAAATGTAAGTTATGATTCGTAGGAAAGGAAGGGCTCTTTATGATGTGGCTTGAAGCGGCGGGCATAGCGGCCGTCGTCCTGCTCCTGTTTCTCGTCCGGCGCTTTTTCCCAAAGCGCAGCGTCTTCGCAATCTTTTGCGCGGTGCTGCTGATCGCGGGCACAGCTTTCTATATGACCCGCGAAACAAAACCCGAGCCGATGACGGCGGCGGAGCGCGCGCATCTCGCCGAGCAGCAAATGATCGTCGCAGATTGGTATGCCGAATATCAGGGATTCATCGACCAAATGGACCACAACTGGCAGCAATACCACCGCATTCTTTCCGACTTCGACGCGGACGTCATCGACTTGACGACGGCGCACGAGCGGCTGACCGAGCTCGACGAAACGGCGCTCGCCACGCTGGACCATCTCTTGCAGATGGAGCCCCCGCTGGCGCTCGACGATGAAAACTACGACCTCGTGACGACGATCATCCTGAAAGCCCGTGCCTACGCTGAGGCTCAGCGACAGACGATCCATCACACGGCAAACGTCGCCGATCCCGAAACGCAGCGCACGGAAATACAGGAGGAGCAAAGCCGACGCCTGCGGGACGTCATGCGCTCGGAGGCTCCGGCAGGGCTTTTCACGGCCAAGGAAATTTTCGCGCTGCGCGATAACGTGGATACGAAAGACAGATAGATATTAAAAAATATCAATTCCTATGCCCTCCCCCCTGGGGAGGGGGACCGCCGCAGGCGGTGGGTGAGGTTTTGCAACGTAACGATTGTATTCATTGTTACTTTTTCAGACCTCATCCGTCGCGCTTCGCGCGCCACCTTCCCCAAAGGGGAAGGCTGATGTAGCAAAATCTAAACCTAAACTATATAGATAGACGGTGACAAAATGCTGACAATCTTGACGAGCGGCATGGCGGAATTTACCGTCCAGCGGTCGCGGTTCATCGCCTACGCCGCCGCCGTAAAAAGCGAAGACGAATCGCGCGCCTTTCTCGCCCGTATCAGAAAAGAACATTACGACGCGCGTCATTGTTGCTCGGCATGGATTCTCGGCGCGGACGGCGCGCGGCAAAAATCCAGCGACGACGGCGAGCCGGGCGGTACGGCAGGCATGCCGATCCTGGAAGTGTTGAAACGCCGTGAACTGACGGACGCGATGATCGTCGTCGTGCGCTACTTCGGCGGCATCAAGCTCGGCGCAGGCGGTCTTACGCGCGCTTACGCCCACGCGGCAGCCATCGGTCTCGATGCCGCGACGCTGGCGCGCCGTATCCTGCTCCGCCGCCTGAACGTGACCGTCGGCTACGAGACGCTGTCTTCCGTCGAGCACTGGGCACGCAAAAAAAATCTCCGCACCGGCGAAGCCGTCTATGCGGAGAAAGTCACGCTGCCGCTCCTTGTCGAGCCGGACGCCTGCGATGACGCAATCAAAGAACTGACCGACCTGACTGCAGCAACCGCAATCATCGAAGAAGCAGACGAATTGGAAGAATTTCTGGAACCAATACCAAAAGAATAACTCCTAACTCCTAACTCCTCACTCCTAACTCCTAACTCCTCACTCCTAACTCCTAACTCCTAACTAAAAAGCGCTTTGCAAATCGCAAAGCGCTTTTTCAATATATTCTTGACTAAAAACTGCTAAAATCCCCAGCCCTCCCCTTGAGGGGAGGGGGGACCGCCGCAGGCGGTGGGTGAGGTGTCTCAAGCGGTACGTTTATGTCAGCCGCTGCGTCATAACACCTCATCCGTCGCGCTTCGCGCGCCACCTTCCCCTCCAGGGGAAGACAGCGTTAGCATGTCTTAAGCAGAATCTATATATTTCTCCTTATTTAAATTCGTACAGCTTATGCACCTGATGATACGACGTGTGCAGCAGGTGATGGGAAGTGTCGGACAGCGGCTCGCCGAGGAAGTCCTTGTAGAGCGTGATGATGTCCGGG
>CACZOL010000027.1 GCA_902782705.1 uncultured Selenomonadaceae bacterium | reverse complement strand
GGGGGAAATAACATTGCGTACATCACAGCTTTACGCGCCGACGCTCAGGGAAGTCCCTGCGGAGGCGGAAGTTATCAGCCACAAACTCATGCTCCGGGCGGGCATGATCCGGAAGGCCGCCGGCGGTCTTTATACTTACTTGCCGCTAGCTTGGCGCACAATCAAGAAAATCGAGCAGATTATCCGCGAGGAAATGGACGCGGCCGGCGGGCAGGAAATCGCCATGCCGATCGTGCAGCCGTCGGAGCTTTGGAAGGAAACGGGACGCTGGGAGGTCTACGGCGACGAAATGTTCCGCTTGAACGATCGTCATGGGCGGGAGTTTTGTCTCGGCCCGACGCACGAGGAAATGGTGACGTCCATTGTACGGGACGAGGTGCGTTCTTATAAACAGCTTCCGCTCCTTCTTTATCAGATTCAGAACAAATACCGCGATGAGATCCGTCCCCGTTTCGGATTGATGCGCGGGCGTGAATTCATCATGAAGGATCTTTACTCGTTCGATAAGGACGAGGAGGGAATGCGCGTTTCCTATAAAAAAATGTACGACGCCTACACGAATATCTTTACGCGCTGCGGATTGAAATTCCGTCCGGTGGAGGCGGACAACGGCGCCATCGGCGGCGGCGGTTCCCATGAGTTCACGGTACTTGCGGACGCCGGTGAATCGAGCATTGCTTACTGCGAGAAGTGCGATTATGCGGCCAGCGACGAGAAAGCCGAGTTGAAGACGATTACCAGCGAGGCAGAGGCACTTTTGCCTTTGGAAAAAGTCGCGACGCCGGGGACGAAGACGATCGCTCTGGTGGCCGAATATTTGAAAGTTCCCGTGGAAAAGACGATCAAGGCCGTTGCTTATCAAACGGAAAAGGACGAGGTCGTGCTGGCATTTGTGCGCGGCGATCACGAGGTCAACGAGGTCAAGGTGCTGAATGCCGTCGACGCCATCGCGCTCCGCATGGCGGACGAGGCGGCGATCCGCGCCGTCGGCGGCGAGCCTGGCTTCATGAGTCCAATCGGCGTCAAGAAAGGCACGAAAATCGTCGTCGATGCGACGGTGATGGAAATGCAGAACGCCGTCGCGGGCGCGAACGAAGTTGACGCCCATTATAAGAACGTTACGCCGAAGCGCGATTTCGGCGAGCCGATTGTCACTGACATCCGGCTTGTTCAGGAGGGAGATCCGTGCCCGCATTGCGGCGCGCCGCTGAAAATGACGCGGGGGATCGAGGCCGGTCAGGTTTTCATGCTCGGCACGAAATACAGCAAAGCGCTGGGCGCGACGTTCCTCGATGAGAGCGGAAAAGAAAAACCGCTGGTTATGGGATGCTATGGCATCGGCGTCGGCCGGACAATGGCGGCTGCCATTGAGCAGAACAATGATAAAGACGGCGTCATTTGGCCGAAATCGATTGCGCCTTTTGAAGTCGTGGTCGTTCCCGTCAATGCAAAAGTGCCGGAACAGCTTGCGCTGGCGGAGTCCATTTACGAGGAATTGAAGAAAGCGGGCGTCGACGTGCTGCTTGACGACAGGAAAGAGCGTGCGGGCGTCAAATTCAAGGACTGCGATTTGATCGGATATCCGCTTCGCGTCACCGTCGGCCCGAAAGCCGTCGAAGAAGGAACGGTCGAGCTGCGCGTCAGGAGAAGCGGCGAGACGTTTGTTGAGACGAAAGAAAACTACCTTGCGAAAGTGCAGGAGCTTCTTGCAGTTTTGTAAGGACGATTTGGTGAAACGCTGAGATATTTTTTGTTATTTGCAAAAGGGACTGAATCCAATGAGATACGGTTCCTTTTTGTATGGTCTCAAGCGTTTTCATTATTTTTGAAGGAGAGGGCAGAGATGGAGCTTTTGGATGGCGTCGGAAATCTTTCGGGCGTTGGCTCTAAAAGAGAAGCGGCTTTGGAACGCTTGGGAATCGTGACGCTTTTCGATCTGCTGACATATTACCCCCGTTCTTATATCGACCAGAGTACGGTGACTCCTTTTTCCGCTTTAACAGCGGGCATGGAAGCGACCGTTTCGGGCGTCGTCATGAACGTGCGAGAACATAAAGCGATTCGGGGCATGCATGTTTTGACCGCATATCTGAGCGACGGCACCGGATACCTTTCGATGGTATGGTTCAATCAGCCGTTCCTTGCAAAATCTATCGTTTCCGGACGGCGCGTTTTCGCTACGGGAAAAGTGGATTACGCACGCGGCGGGAAAGGCGCGCTTTCCATGGCGCAAATCATGGCGTTTTCGTTATTGGAGGATGCGAGCGATTCCTCGCCGAAAGGGCTTCTTCCCATTTATGCGGCAACGGCAAGTTTAAGTCAAAAATTTTTTCGCTCTTTGATCGCACAGGCTTTCAGGAAAAAGCCTGTCCTTCCCGAGGTGATCCCGGAAAGCGTACGCGAACGCTATGGGTTGCTCGGACGTGACGAAGCGTTTTTCTCCATTCATTTTCCAAAAACAAAAGATACGCTTTCGGCAGCACGGATGCGGCTTGCGTTCGAGGAGCTGTATTTGATCCAATGCGGGCTTCTTTTGGTACGCAAACAAGCACGGGAAAAAGAACAGGGGATACGGCATTTAATGAACGGCCGTATCGTAAAGAAAATCTTTGAAACGCTTCCGTTTTCTCTTACAAAAGGACAGGAGCAGGCATGGAAAGAGATCAGCGCCGATATGGAAAAATCGACGCCGATGCGTCGCCTTGTGCAGGGAGACGTGGGCTCCGGCAAGACTGTCCTTGCGCTCTTGGCTCTCGCAAAAACTGTGGAAAACGGCTATCAAGGCGCTTTGCTGGCGCCGACGGAAATCCTTGCACGTCAGCATTATGAGACATTTTCACGCCTTTTTGCGGATACAGGCATAAAGGTTGGGCTCCTTTCCGGAAAACTTTCGGCGAAGCAGCATGAAGAGATCCTTTCCGCGATTGCGGCAAACGAGCTTGATATCGTCATCGGGACCCATGCGTTGATACAGGATAAGGTGCATTATCATGAATTGGGACTCGTGGTAACCGACGAACAACATCGTTTTGGTATTGCGCAGCGCGCCGAACTGAAAAAAAGAAGCGCAAAAACGCCGGATGTACTCGTTATGACGGCGACGCCGATCCCAAGAACTATGACGCTTACCGTCTACGGAGATCTTGACGTATCGCGCATAGAAGAACTGCCGCCGGGGCGCCGTCCCGTTCGCACGTTTGTACGAACAAATGAACGACGCGGACTGATCTATGATTTTGTGAAAAAAGAAATCGCGAACGGCAGGCAGGCGTATGTCGTTTGTCCATTGATTGAGGAAAGCGAGGATTCCGATCTGCCATCGGCGGAAACGGTTTACAAAGAGCTTTCGAACGGCATTTTTCGCGGAATATCCTGCGGACTTGTTCATGGAAAACTCAAAGCAAAAGAAAAAGAAGCGGCAATGCGCTCCTTTTACGAGGGAAAAACGAAACTCCTCATCGCAACGACGGTCATCGAGGTGGGCGTCGACGTTCCGAATGCGTCGGTCATCGTCGTCGAAAACGCGGAACGGTTTGGTCTTGCGCAACTGCATCAACTGCGCGGACGAATCGGACGAGGTCAATTCCAGTCCTATTGCATCCTATTGGCCGGCGGCGAGGCGGGAGCAGCAAGCGAACGACTCCGCGCCATGGAAAAAACAACCAACGGTTTTGTTCTGGCAGAGGAAGATTTGCGTCTGCGTGGTCCCGGGCAATTTTTCGGCTCTATGCAGCATGGACTCGGCGACCTGAAAATCGCGAATGTGCTTCGGGATACAGAAATCCTTTTGCGCGCGCGCCGCGCGGCCATGGAGACGATGGAGGAAGCTCAGGATATGCGCTATGTTCTGGAAATTCTGAGGCTGAATTACAGCAACCGCTTTGGGAAGATTTTAGATGCGTAACGAAACCGGGAAGAATCGATAACGATTTGTTCCCAATATAGCAGATGATTACTGAGAAAGGAGAATTCAAATGCGCTTGCGATCGGAAACGACGGTCAAATGTACCGCGCTTATTCTCCTTTTTCTGTTATTTGGCGGCGTTTGGCTCCTCTTTCCTGACGTCTGCGCGCGCCTTTGGCATATCATGACTTGCGGCAGCATGCAGGAAACCATTGACTATATCCAGTCTTTTGGCGTTTGGGCGATGTTGTTCAGTTTTTGTCTCGATGTTCTTGTCAATGCGCTTGGTTTTTTGCCGTCTATCTTCATCTCGACGGCAAACGGCGTATTGTTTGGCGTAGTGCCGGGGATTATCGTTTCCTGGCTTGCGGAGACGACGGGCGTGATTTTGAGTTTTTTGCTCATGCGGACCATTTTGCGGGATTCTGCGGAAAAAGTGATACGAAAAAGTCCGTATCTTTCAAAGCTGGATGAATTCAGCGGCAAAAAAGGATTTCAGATGATGCTGATCGCGCGCACGATCCCTTACTTTCCGTCGGGGATATTGACGGCGCTTGGCGCAGTCAGCCGCATAAGCGTGAAAGATTATATGTTGTCCAATTTAATCGGCAAGTTTCCGTCTACAGCCTTGGAAGTCGTCATTGGTCACGATGCGGTATTGTTCCACGAACATATGGAACGTCTGACTTGCGTTGTCGTTCTTGCGACGATCGTTTATGCCGCCATTTGGTATGTGCAGCGAAAACGCAGCACGAAAACAGACGCCGAAGACAACTAGCGCATCGACATACTCCAAATAGAAGCTGCTTTTTTCGAAGTTGGCATTTACAGGCAAAACATGGTAAAATAACCATATTATAGTTTTTCATGCATCGATACGGAGGGATGTATTTTGAACCATCGAAAGAAAGCAGGTCTTTTGTCCGCGCTTCTTTTGACAAGCGTATGTTTTTTTTCATTTTCCGGAACCGTAGAAGCGGAAAAACGACTTCACGATCAAATTGCGAACAGCGGCGCAACACAAGTTCACCATGATCGCGCAACTTCAAATGAAAGCAAAGCAGGCATCCGCGACCGCATAGATGCGCTTTTGCATCCGGAAAAACAGAAGCCGCAAGCGCATCATGAAAAAACGGAATATGAACTTTTGCCCGTCGATCTTGATAACGGAAATATTCTCGGCGGTCCGATGGCGACAGAAGAGCAGTGTGTAACCTATCTCTTGAAGCTCAATCCTTCGCCGGATATCTCCGTGACGCCGCAGGAGCTTGTTTCTTATTACTATGAGGAAGCGACCAAAGAGGGCGTTCGTCCTGACGTCGCGTTCGCGCAGGCTCTCCATGAAACGGGAAATTTCAGCTATGGCGGAACGGTGACGCCCGATCAGAACAATTATTGCGGTCTGGGAACGACGAGCGCGACCGTTCAGGGCGGATATTTCCCTTCGGCGCAGATCGGAGTCAGGGCGCACATCCAGCATCTTTTGGCTTACGCGACGACACGAACGCCGTCTTCGGAAATCGTTGATCCGCGCTATACGATGGTGCGGGATATTTACGGGAGTATGACGCTTCCGCTGTGGATCGACTTGAACGGTCGTTGGGCTGTTCCGGGCAATACTTACGGCCAGCGGATCATGAACATTTTCCAACAGATTTTGGAGGAACCGGTCAAAGGTTGAAGAGGCATGAGGTGGCTTTATGCTGGAAAGCCTGATGGCGAAGTCGAATAAAAAAGAACAGCAGCAGGGGACGACGCGGCGTTTTCGGGAAATGATCGACGTTCTTCGAAAACGCGAATTGATGCGCGGGATCACGCCGGAAAAAATGCGGCAGATTCTGGAAGATCTTGGGCCGACGTTTGTGAAGTTCGGACAGATCATGAGCATGCGTCCCGATGTTCTGCCACAGGAATACTGCGACGCGCTCATGACGCTGCAAACCGACGTCAGGCCGATGCCTTTCGAAACGGTATTGGAGATTATCGAGCGGGAATATAAATGCCCTTGGCGAAAGAAATTCGCCTCCATTGAGCAGGAAGCGCTCGGCTCGGCTTCTATCGCTCAGGTACATCGCGCGGTCCTTACGACCGGTGATCATGTCGTCGTCAAAGTGCAGCGGCCGGGCATTTATTCCGTGATGGAGGAAGACATCATTCTCCTGAAGCGCGCGGCGGCACTGATGCAAGTCGTCGGAGCCGAGCGGAATGTACTTGATATTTCCATGATCTTGGATGAATTGTGGAGGATTGCCAAGCAGGAAATGGATTTCCTGATGGAGGCCGACCATATTGACGAATTCCGACAACTTAACGCACACGAGGCTTATATCGATTGTCCAAAGGTCTATCATCATCTGACGACGCCCAGGATTCTCGTCATGGAATATGTGGACGCATTGCGATTTGACGATGTGAACGGCCTGCACGCCAAAGGCTTTGACCTCAATCAGCTCGGACAGCGCCTTGGGAAAAATTACGTTAAGCAGATGATCGAGGACGGATATTTCCATGCCGATCCGCATCCCGGCAATATTCGCGTGCGGGACGGGAAAATCATTTGGCTCGACCTCGGCATGATGGGCCGGATCTCAAACAGCGACCGCCGCGCAATTCGAAAAGCTGTTTTTGCACTGGCCAATCACGATACGATGGATATGAAAGCGGCGGTATTGGCGCTTGGTATGCCGAAGGGCCGAGTCGATCATACACGATTGTATGAAGATATTGACGCCATGATAACTACGTATGGAAATTTTGATTTCGGTACGTTGGAGATGGGCGTTTTGACGCGGCAGATCATGGACGTGCTGCGTCGTCATCATATCGGAATCGGGCCTGGGCTCAGCATGTTTGCACGAGGCATTTTGACCATCGAAGGCGTCATGCGAAAGTACTGCCCGAACGTAAATTTTGTGGAGATTTTTACGCGGAGCATTCAGCTCAATCTGCAAAAGGATTTCAATTGGCGCGTTGAATTGGATCGCCTGAAAAGCGAAGGCTATGTTTTTTTCAAAAAGACGATGCGTTTGCCGGAGCAGATTTCCGATATTCTGCAAATGACGATGAGCGGACAGACAAAAGTCAAACTCGATCTGACCGGATCGGAAGAACCGCTTCAACGCATCGACGGAATGATGAACAAACTCATTCTTTGTATGATAAGTTCGGCGCTTCTTCTCGGCTCCAGCGTTATATGTACGACGCAAATGACGCCGAAAATCATGGAAATTCCTTTATTAGGCGTATTTGGATATTTGGCGGCGCTTGTCTTATGCGGGCGCTTGCTTTGGAATATTTTACGAAATTCATGACAACATTTTAAGGGAGGGCTACGCTATGCGGGGAATCCGCGGAGCAATCACGATCAAGAACGATACTGAGGCTGAAATCGTTGCAGCCGTACGGTGGATGGTGACGGAAATGATCCGTAAGAACGGTGTGACACCGGAAGACGTCGGCGCTGTGATTTTGAGTGCGACGGAGGACATCACGGCGGCGTTTCCGGCAGCGGGTGCGAGACAAATTCCGGGCTTCGACTCGGTTCCGCTTTTTGACACGCGCCAGATGGCGGTCAAGGAGAGCCTGCCGCTTTGTATCCGTGCGCTGGTGTTAGCCGATACGGATAAATCTCAGAGGGAGATCCGTCATATCTATCTTGGTGAGGCTGCACTTTTGCGGCAGGATCTCGTCATGAAGAGACCGGACGAGCCGGAAGAAGAATAGTTTAGAAGGGAAGTTTTTACTGATGAAAAAAGTTATTTCCACGACCAATGCGCCCAAGGCGATCGGACCTTATTCGCAGGCAATCGAGGCGGGCGGGTTTATTTTTGTTTCCGGACAGATTCCCTTGATTCCGGCGACGGGAGAAATCGTAGAGGGAAGCGTCGAAGTACAAACGGCACGCGTACTGGAAAATCTCAAGGCGATTCTTGACGCGGCGGGGTCTTCTCTGGAGAATGTCGTCAAGACGACGGTTTATATTACCAATATGGACGATTTTGCAAAAGTCAACGGAATATACGGGCAATATTTCCAAGAAAATCCGCCGGCACGCGTTTGCGTTGAAGTCAGCAAGCTGCCGAAAGGGGCTTTGGTTGAAATCGACGTAATTGCTGCACATTGATTTGAAATTGAAAGGGCGATGAAGGAATGTCAACAGACGCAATGAGCGTAAACGCGATCCGGATACTTGCCGCGGACGCGATACAAAAAGCAAATTCCGGTCATCCGGGATTGCCGCTCGGTGCGGCGCCTATGGCATACGAGCTTTGGGCGCATCACATGAAACACAATGCAAGAAATCCGAAATGGGCGAATCGCGATCGCTTTATCCTGTCCGGCGGTCATGGATCGATGCTTTTATATTCATTGCTGCATCTTTTCGGGTATGGGCTGACGCTGGAAGATTTGAAAAATTTCCGGCAGGACGGGTCGCTGACGCCGGGGCATCCTGAATACGGACATACCATTGGCGTCGAGGCGACGACAGGACCGTTGGGCGCCGGCATGGGAATGGCTGTAGGCATGGCAATGGCTGAGGCGCATCTTGCCGCAATGTTCAATAAGCCCGGTTTCCCCGTCGTCGATCATTATACGTTCGTGCTTGGCGGCGACGGCTGCATGATGGAAGGCATTTCTTCCGAAGCCTTTTCCTTGGCGGGCACTCTTGGTCTTTCCAAGCTGATCGTATTGTACGACAGCAATTCGATCACGATTGAAGGAAGCACCGATCTTGCCTTTACGGAAAACGTTCAAAAACGTATGGAGGCTTTTGGGTTCCAGACGCTCACCGTGGAAGACGGAACCGATCTCGGCGCGATCGGCAAAGCGATTGAAACGGCCAAAGCGGACAAGACGCGTCCGTCGTTTATCACGGTGAAGACGAAAATAGGATACGGATGTCCGGCAAAGCAGGGCAAGGCCAGCGCGCACGGCGAGCCGCTGGGCGAAGATAATATCAAGGCGCTCAGGGAAACGCTGGGCTGGCCGGATCAGGATGCTTTTTCCGTTCCGGATGAAGTTTACGCGCATTGTGCCAAGCTCGCCGAAGCGGGCGAAACTGCCGAGAAGGAATGGAGCGCGCTTTTTGCCGAATATGGCAAAAAATTCCCGGAAATGAAAGCGCTTTGGAAGCAATGTCATGAAGACGTGAATGCGAAGGCATTGCTTGAAGATGAGGCATTCTGGGCTTATGATGACAAGGCGCAGGCGACGCGGAGCCTGTCGGGGAAATTTATCAATCGCCTGAAAGAAAAGATGCCGCAGCTTTTCGGCGGCAGCGCCGATCTCGGACCTTCCAATAAGACGAATATGGACGATGCGGGCGATTTCTCAAAGGAGAACTATGCAGGACGCAATATCCATTTCGGCGTTCGCGAGCTGGCAATGGCCGCGATTGCAAACGGGCTTGCGCTTCACGGCGGACTTCGCCCTTATGTGGCTACGTTCTTTGTGTTCAGCGATTACACGAAACCGATGCTTCGTCTTGCGTCGTTGATGAAACTCCCTGTAACTTATGTATTTACGCATGACAGTATCGGCGTGGGTGAGGACGGGCCGACGCACGAGCCGATAGAGCAGCTTGCAATGCTTCGCGCGCAGCCGAATGTGAATGTGTTCCGTCCGGCGGACGCCACCGAGACGGCAGCCGGCTGGTGTCTTGCAGTAACGAGCAAGGAGACGCCTACGGCACTCGTCCTGAGCCGTCAAAATCTGCCGCAGCTTTCGGGCAGCAGCAAAGAGGCACTCAAAGGCGCGTATATCGTTTCTCCGTCGAAAAAAGAAACGCCGGACGCTATCTTGATTGCCAGCGGTTCCGAAGTGGCGCTTGCAATCGAGGCGCAGGCTCTTTTGAAAACGGACGGCATAGACGTGAGAGTCGTCAGCATGCCGTGTATGGAACTGTTTGATGCTCAAGACGAGACGTATCGCGAAAAAGTGTTGCCGAAAAAAATACGCGCCCGCGTAGCGGTAGAGGCGTTGTCGTCCTACGGCTGGGAGCGCTATGTCGGTCTTGACGGAGCCGTCGTGGCCATGCATAGTTTTGGCGCGTCCGCGCCCGGCGGCGTGTTGTTCAAGCATTTCGGCTTTACAAAGGAAAATGTGGCGAACATCACGAAAGACGTCTTGAAAACTCGTTAAAATCAAAGGTCCTGCATCGTTTTCGATGCAGGACCTTTTTTAGTTATATCGTATAGAACCATGCGCCGGGAGCTATATCGCGTTCGCAAAAAGCCTCGCCGTCATGTTCGTCGATTTGAAGCTCCTGATTTTTTATGCTGACGCGGGTGTTCGGCTTGATGGATTGTGTGATGAATGAGTTGCCGCCGATTACGGAATTTCTTCCGATGACGGTTTCTCCGCCGAGAATGGACGCGCCGGAATAAATCGTCACATTGTCTTCGATGGTTGGGTGACGTTTTACGCCCTTCAGTTTTTGGCCGCCGCGCGTGGAAAGTGCGCCAATCGTTACGCCTTGATACAGCTTTACCCGTTCTCCGATAATGGAGGTTTCTCCGACGACTACGCCTGTCGCGTGGTCGATGAAAAACCACCGACCGATTGTCGCGCCCGGATGAATGTCGACGCCCGTACGGCTATGCGCGTATTCCGTCATCATTCGCGGAATGAGCGGCACCCGCAGCTCAAACAGCTCGTGCGCTATCCGATATATCGTAATGGCAAGTAATCCCGGATAGGCAAGCACGATTTCTTCCATGCTTTTTGCCGCAGGATCGCCGTCAAAGGCAGCTTCGAGATCGGAATTGACAAGCGAACGGAGCGCTGGGATACGATGCAGGAATGCAAATACGATTCGCTGCGCTTCTCGCTGAACCACAGGCTCGTCGACATGCTCATACGCGGGAAGGCCGCGCAGCGCCGCTGCGACTTGTCTCGTGAGCTGAAATTCTATCTCTTCAATAAAGTAAGAAAGATTTCTCATGTCGTCGTGCGGGCTGTATGATTCTTTGCGATAATACCCGGGGAAAAGGATACGAAGCAACTCTTGCACAATGGCTACGACGGCTTTTTCGTCAACCTGTGTCGATACGTCGCGCTGGTCAATCGCGCGGTCCTTGTTGTAATCGGTGAGAATTTCCCGTACAATATTTTGTATCTCGTTTTCTCTGGCGATTCCCATGATATACTTCCTTTCGTTTTGCGTTTGGCGTAATTATATGCCTATGGTTATGCCAACGTCAAGGATGATCATAGGTTCGTGTGAAAGTAATTTAAGGAAGGGGTGTTTTTGTGCCGGATAGAAGCTCCCATTGTGTCGGTCTGTCGCCGAGCATAGACGACCGGTGCAATATCCTGATCTTGGGCTCGATGCCCGGTGAGGCGTCTCTTATGGCGCAGGAATATTACGCTCACCCGTCCAATCGTTTTTGGCCGTTGATGGCGAAACTTTTGAACGAGCGGGACCTGCCAAATGCCTATACGGAACGAATCTCGATGCTGCTGCGTCATCATGTGGCGCTTTGGGACGCCATTCATAGCTGTGACCGGGCAGGCAGTCTCGATTCCGATATCAGGAACGCAGAGGCAAATGATTTTATAAAGTTCTTGGACAAATGGAAGCGGATCCATACTATTGGCTTAAACGGCGGCAAGGCATACGCGATTTTCTCTAAGATGAACCGTTCGCTTTTCAATCGGCCCGATCTCCGAATCCTGAAGCTCCCGTCTACCAGTCCTGCAAACGCCCGATGGCGCATGGACGCGCTTCTGGAAGCGTGGAAGGATTTGTTGTTTCCTCCGCCTAGCATATGACGACATATACGGCGTCGTTTTTTGAAAAAATCATCGTGCCAGTACACTAGTGGAATAGGATTTTTTCTCCATTTATGAAACTTTTCTAAAAAATAAAGGAAAAGCAATTTATCTAACGAATATAAACATGATATAATAGAGTGGACTGATGAATCGGCAGATTATTCCTGCCAAAGGAGGAATTACCTTGCGATCCATACCTGTAGAAGAGCTTCAGCCCGGAATGATTCTCGCGCGCTCTCTTATCAATGACGAGATGATGGTCATTCTGTCTGAAGGTACGCTTCTTACCAAAGCGCACATCACTCGCTTGGCTTTTCTTGATATTCCCATCGTTTATATTAAAGATGAATATGAGCTCAGCGAAGCGTTTCAGAACGTATCGGCACTTTTCGATACCGGCAGCGCTTTCGTTTCTGAATATAAGGACGTTATCCATACGGCGCGCTCGATTTTTGACGAAGCGAAAAGCAGCGGGAAGGCGCCTATCGCAAAGTCGAAGGCGGTCATCAAGGATACTATAGCTCCGATGACCAAGGAAAGCGGCGTAATGGATTACCTCTTGGAAGTCAATCATCTCGCCGCCGATGTGTATAACCATTCCGTGCGCGTATCTATTCTTTCCGGCGTACTCGCTAAATGGATGCATCTTTCCGCAAAGGAGACGCAGGATATTATTCTTGCCGGGTTCCTGCATGATATCGGAAAGACGAAATTTCCGGAAAGGCTTCTTGATAAAAACGTCGAGACTTTGACCGGAGATGAGCGAGACGCTTATGAGCAGCATACGGTCGACGGACAGCAAATCCTTTCAGCCAGTCCGGAACTTTCCGACGGCGTGAAACTTGCCGCTTTACAGCATCATGAAGCGATGGACGGAAGTGGATTTCCGTTCGGCATCAGCGGCAACGATATCCATTTATATGCGCGAAGCGTTTCACTGGCCGATTTTTACGACAATATAACGACGGAGCGTGAAGGATTCCGAAAGGAAACGCCGTTCGCCGCTATCGATAAAATCACGGCCGATATGTATACGAAACTGGATCCGACGGTTTGCGTACCATTCCTTACCCATCTCAAGGAAGCGTTCCTTGGATCGCGTGTAATGCTTTCCAACGGTCTGACGGGCACGATCGTCCGATATACGAATGATTATGTGGCACGCCCGATGATTCGAGTCACCGATGAAGATATACTCGATCTCAATATTGTTCCAGACGTCAAAATTGTAGAGTACAATCCCAAAGACTGAGTCAACCGAATAAAGATAACGGCCCGTCAAGCGAATATAGCCCTGACGGGCCGTTTCTTACAGTACTATAGTGTTGCTGACATTTGCCTCATATTATGATAAAATATCAATTGGAATCCGTGTTTCGTATGACCTTATGCGTTTGAGATGCAGGGAGGTTCAGCTACAATGAAAAAACTGTTTGACTGTTTATATTGGCTGATGATTCTTCCGTTTGGTCTGTTCTTATATGTCGGCGTCAAAGGCGGGCTGTATATTTTAGAGCTGCGCTACGAAGGCAGCGGGAGCATGATTCCGCTTATGGCCGATTTATTTGTCGGCGGTATTGCGGCCATCGGATTGATTCTTATTTTTTCGTATGCGGTCGCTCCGCTGGGGAAGATGGCGGCGGTGGTCTGGGTAGCGATTTTTTGCATCGCGTTCAACGGATATTTTGAGGTTTGGAGATCTCTGCATGCCATGACAGAAACTCCTGTTTGGCGCGCAGGCATGGTGACCGGTCTTTCCGTAATCACTTCGATTGCAACGTGGAGCGAGCTTCGAAGCTATCGCAATCGAAAACGCCGGCAGGCAACGAAGCGGCCGGTAGCAGAAGCATGACTTGATGGAAAGTTTTTTACAAATGCTGTAAATATTGCTTGACTTCATGCCTGATTTTTACTAAAATACCTTTATGTGAAGTTGCGGCCGAGTTCCCACAAGCCCCGGTAGCCAAGCTGCAGCGCTTCGCGTAAATTCAGTTTTGTAAGTAATGTCTATGATTTAGGGAGGGTTATTGCGTGAAGACAACGTTCATGGCGAATGCGTCCAATATCGAACGCAAATGGTATGTCGTTGATGCGGAAGGCCAGACGGTCGGACGACTGGCTGCAGAGATCGCAAAAGTCTTGCGCGGCAAGCATAAACCGACGTATACGCCGCATGTAGATACCGGCGATTATGTTATTGTTGTCAATGCAGACAAGGTTGTATTTACCGGTAAGAAACTTAAGCAGAAAACGTATTTCCGTTATTCCGGTTATCCCGGCGGAACTTCTTTTACCACGGCGGAGCAGATGCTCCAGAAAATGCCGGAGCGCGTCGTGGAGCATGCAGTTCGCGGAATGCTTCCGAAGAATCGGCTCGGCGCGCAGATGTATCGTAAGCTGAATGTCTATGCAGGCGCGGAGCATCCGCATGCTGCACAGAAACCGGAAGTTTTGAAATTGAATTGAGACTGGAATTAGGAGGAACAATTTATGGCATTGGTCAATTACTACGGCACCGGCCGCAGGAAGTCCTCGGTTGCCAGAGTTCGTCTGGTTCCGGGTGCTGGAAAAGTTACCATCAACGGTCGCGAAATGGAAGAATATTTCGGCCTGAAGACGTTGGAACTTATCGTTCGTCAGCCGTTGGCACTGACGGAAATGGCCGATAAATATGATGTCGTGGCCAGCGTTTCCGGCGGCGGAGCGTCCGGACAGGCAGGAGCGATTCGTCACGGCATTGCCCGCGCATTGCTCGAGATTGACGGCGAGCTCCGTTCTGCGCTGAAAAAAGCAGGGTTCTTGACTCGCGATTCTCGTGAAAAAGAGAGACGTAAATATGGCTTGAAGAAAGCCCGCAAGGCTTCGCAGTTCTCGAAGCGTTAAACCAACAAAAAATATCCCTCGGCGGTGCCGGGGGATAATTTTTTAAGAAAATAACGTCTGTGGTTCTCTCTGGGAGGATTTGCTATGAGCTTGCATCGTACGTCTGTCGAATTGCTTGCCCCTGCGGGTAACTGGGACTCGCTTGAAGCCGCCGTCAAGGCCGGGGCAGACGCCGTATATCTGGGTGGAAAGCATTTCAATATGCGGCTTCATCGTCAGGATATGAATTTTGACGACGAAGCGCTTGCGAATGCAATTACGTTTGCGCACGGACATGGCGTAAGAGTATATGTGACGATCAACAACCTCATTTATGAGAATGAGCTGGCCGATCTTGAGCGATTCCTTCGCTATCTGGACGTCATAAAACCGGACGCGATTCTCGTACAGGATTTTGCGCTGATCCAGCTTGTCCGTTCTTTGGGCTTGCATCTTCCGATGCATGCGTCCGTTATGATGAATATTCATAACGAGCCTGCGATAGAATTGTTGAAGTCGTACGGAGTCAGCCGCATCGTTGCAAGCCGTGAACTGTCTCTTGTGGAATTAGCCCTTTTGAAAGAACGGACAGGCATGGAACTGGAATACTTCGTTCATGGGGATATGTGCATATCGGAAAGCGGTCAATGCATTCATTCCGGCGTTCTTTTCAATAAGAGCAGCAATCGCGGATTATGCTTGAAGCCGTGCCGCTGGCCGTATCGCCTGATTGACGACGAAACGGGAGAACCGCTGGAAAAAGAAGAACGCGGCGCATATAAACTCGCTTTGAACGATATGTGCATGTACCGGCATATTCCGGAGCTCATCCAAGCAGGCGTGTTTTCTTTTAAGATTGAAGGACGCATGCGGCCTCCGGAATTCGTCTTCCATATCGTCAGTCTGTATCGAAAGGCGATAGACGCATATCTTTCCGATCCGTCCGGGTATACGATCAACGAATCGGATTGGCAAAAATTGTTTGACGGAAGGGTTCGCGATTATAGTACTTGCTCCGCCTTAGGGAAGGTCACTGCTAAAGACGTCGGATGGGACGGAAAACGCGAGCCTCGTTTTTTCAGTCATGCGGTGCCTGAAGCCGATGTGCCGGAAGTCAATGAAATTGCTTCGTGCACCTCGACGCGGGATATGAGAAAAGATTTCCGCCTTGCCGTTCGTGTCGCGGACGAAGAATGTGCTATAGCCGCCGTGGATCACGGAGCGAACGCAGTCTACATCGGCGGGGACGTATATCGACCACGCCGTCCATGGACGCTGCAAATCATGCAGCGCGTTGTGGAGTATGCGCATAAACATAATGCGCTTGCTGTCGTCGAGACGCCAAGAACTGCTATGCGGCGGGAATGCGGCGAGCTGGAAGCGTTTTTAGCTGGGCTTGACGCGATACAGCCGGACGGCTTGTGCATCGGGAATCCGGGAACCTTGAAACTGGCGAAAGAGCATACGGATCTTCCGATACAAGCGGACGTCTCTATGAATTTATGCAACCGCAAGGCGTTGGAGTTTTTGAAAGCTCAGGGCGTGAACCTTGCGGCAATTTCTTTGGAATTGCCGCAAGAAGCGTTGCGGGAATTGCTCCAAAGCGCTGTGATGCCTTTGGAAATCATAGTCCACGGCGCGTATACTGCCATGGTATGCGACCATAACATTCCGGCGTTTTCGCTTTCTCCGGACGCCTTTGCCGACGCGCATTTTTCAGATCGTCATTATGCGCTTTTGGACGAAGCCGGAGAAAAGCATCCAATTCGTATCGACCAGTATGGACGAAATCACATCCTATTTGCAAAGGATATCTGTTTATATCCGTATCTTCGCAATCTGAACGGCGTTTCTTCTTATCGTATTGAGGCGAACGATTATACGCCGGAATGGACCGGTGCCCTGACTGCCTTTTATCGGAGCGCGCTTGACGCGATTGCCAACGGGGAAGAGGACTTGCCGCCGTTCAGCCGCATCCAGTCCGGAGGACCGCGTCCGCTTGGCGTCGGAGTTTTTCGCTTTTCAAAAGCCGTTTAAGGAGGCAACTCTATGGAAGCGTATATTGGACCGCAAGATATCATTCAAAAAAAGAAACAATATATCATGCCATGCCTTGCACATTTTTACAGCAATCCGCCTGAATTTGTGCGCGGCTCAATGCAATACCTGTTCGACCATACGGGAAAACAATATCTGGATTGTTTTGCAGGCGTTTCCGTTATCAACTGCGGACATTGCAATCCCGAGATCACGGATAAAATCTGCGAGCAGGTAAAAACGCTTCAGCATGTTTGCAATATTTATCTCACGGAAAACTTTGTCCGACTTGCAGAACGGCTTGCAAAAGTCACCCCGGGCAATCTGCAGAAATCGTTCTTTTGCTCCACCGGGACGGAAGCCAATGAAGGGGCGCTGCTGCTCGCTTCCTTATATACAGGCGGCGATGAGTTTTTGGCGCTTCGCGGCGGTTTGCACGGACGAACCAAGTTGGCCATGAACCTCACAGGTATCGGGATGTGGCGTACCGATACCCATCCGGTCGGCGGCATTCATTTTGCGCCCAATCCGTATTGCTATCGATGCCCGTTGGGAAAACGCTGTCCGGACTGTGATTTTGCTTGCGCCGATATGGTCGAGGACATAATCAAAACGGCTACATCCGGCCATCCCGCCGCTTTCATTGCCGAGACGGTGCAGGGCAACGCGGGAATTGTCGTTCCGCCCAAAGGCTATTTCCTTCGTTTGAAAGAAATCTTAGCCCGGTATGGGACGCTGCTCATTATCGACGAAGTTCAAACCGGTTTCGCCCGTACGGGAAAAATGTTTGCTATAGAGCATTATGAAGTCACTCCCGACATCATGTCCATGGCAAAAGCGCTTGGAAACGGCGTGCCCATCAGCGCGTTTATTTCTTCTGCAAAAATTGCCGATGTATATACAAAACCGGGGGCCTCAACGCTTGGAGGAAATCCCGTTTCCTCGGCTGCCGGTTTGGCGGTTCTGGATTACATTGAAGGACATGATCTTGCAAGAAACGCTGAACTGAGAGGGAATCAGCTTATGCACGGCCTCAAAGAGCTGGAAGCGCGTTACCCTGTCATCGGCGACGTTCGGGGCCTTGGGCTCATGGTCGGTGCCGAACTTATCCGTTCCGACGGAGCTCCGAATCCGGAAGCGACAGACGCCGTCCTGGAACAAATGAAAGACCGGGGCTTCTTGGTTGGGAAAAACGGTCTTGGACGAAACGTCTTAGCTTTTCAACCTCCGCTGGTCATTACAGAACAGGATATAGGAAATCTGCTGAACGCGCTCGAAGACGTCCTAAAAGATATCGGAAACGCTACGCAGACACTGTAAATTTTGCTTTTCTAAAAAGGCTATGCTATAATATGTACGTTTAACAAGCAAAGGAGCGTTTTATTTATGTCTGGACATTCCAAATGGGCAAATATCAAACGGAAAAAAGGCGCAAACGACGCCATTCGCGGCAAGATCACGACAAAGATCGGTCGTGAGATTACGATCGCGGTGCAGATGGGAGGCGCAGATCCCACAGGAAACATGCGCCTGAAGCTGGCCCTTTCCAAAGCGAAGGCAAACAATATCCCAAAAGATAATATTCAACGTGCAATCCAAAAAGGCTTGGGCGCGACCGAAGGCGCCGGATACGAGGAATTCACGTATGAAGGATACGGTCCCGGCGGTGTCGCCGTAATGCTGGATATTATGACAGATAACCGCAACCGTACGGCTGCGGACGTTCGCCATCTTTTCTCCAAACATGGAGGAAATCTCGGCGAAACCGGCTGTGTCGGCTGGATGTTTAAGCAAAAAGCTGTTTTCGTCGTTGAAAAAGAAACTTTTGGGGACGAAGACGAATTATTGAATATCGTGCTTGAAGCCGGAGCGGAAGATATGAAATCCGAAGACGATGTTTTCGAAATCACAGCCGCGCCTGCGGATTTTGACGCTATAGAGAAAGCACTGGGCGAAAAAGGTATCGAAACAGCGTCGGCGGAGGTCACTATGGTGCCGGATACGATGGTAAAAGTGGAAGGCAAAGAAGCGGAAAAGATGATGGCGCTTGTCGACGCGCTCGAGGAGCATGACGACGTGCAAAATATTTACGCGAATTATGAAATAGAAGAATAATAACGAAAATAGATTGTGTAACCGTGAGATGCACAATCTATTTTTATATCCACAAGAGCAGGTGAAGAATTGCATATTGTTTTAGTCGAACCGGAAATTCCAGGAAATACAGGAAATATTGCACGCCTTTGCGCGGCTACCGGCATGAAGCTCCATCTTGTGCGTCCTCTGGGTTTTTCCACTGACGATAAATATCTGAAACGCGCCGGCCTGGATTACTGGCATTTGGTTCAGATTTTCTATCACGATTCCATCGATGAACTTTTTAAGGCGGACGCCGATGCGTCATATTATTTCTTTTCGACGAAAGCGGATCGTCTTTATACGGAAATCTCTTTTACGCAAGACGATTATCTCGTATTTGGGAAAGAAACGGCCGGCCTGCCGGAAGCACTTTTGCACGATCACTGGGATACAACCGTAAAAATTCCCATGCAATCGGAGGCCCGTTCTCTCAATCTGTCCAACGCGGTGGCAATCGCTTCTTATGAAGCGCTGCGCCAGCTTTCGTTTCCTGCCCTGCAAGCGTGAGGTGAAAACACGAATGAATTGCAAGATAGATGAACAATTGCTTGAAGGATTGCGCAAGATCATTCCTTCCGAGCGAATTCTTACAAACGAACCGATGGCGCGCCACACGACGTTTCGCATCGGAGGCATCGCGGACGCATTTGTTTTGCCGTCTTCGACGGAGGAACTGACGCAAATATTAAAGTTTGCAAAAGAAAGCGACATTCCCGTAACGATTTTGGGAAACGGATCGAACGTCCTTGTCTTGGACGGAGGAATTCGGGGATTGGTGATTTCGTTCGGCAAACCGTTTTCGAATATAGAAAGAGACGGAACGCGGATCAAGGCGGGCGCGGGCGCAACTTTAGGCACGGTTTCCTTATTTGCAGCCAGTCATTCGCTTTCCGGGCTTGAGTTTGCCGTCGGGATTCCGGGAAGCCTCGGCGGGGCCGTCTTTATGAACGCGGGCGCTTACGACGGCGAAATGAGCCAAGTCGTTCAAGCTGTAACGGCAGTTACGCCCGACGGGGAGATCGTTCGATATCAAAAGGATGAAATGGAATTTGGCTACAGGAACAGCGCGTTCCAAAAGAATAGCCGGATTATTTGCGAGATTGAACTTGAACTTATGGAAGGAGATCCCGGCGCAATACAGGAGAAGATGACGGATTATACGCGACGGCGCATGGAAAAGCAGCCGTTGGACAAGCCGAGCGCCGGAAGTACGTTTAAGCGTCCGCCCGGTCTGTTTGCCGGAACGTTGATCGACGAGACCGGATTGAAAGGATTTTCCGTCGGCGACGCGCAGGTATCGGAAAAACATGCAGGATTTGTCGTCAATCTTGGCAATGCCACGGCGGCAGACGTTTTGGACGTCATTTCCGAAGTGAAGAAACGCGTGCAGGCAAGGACCGGCGTGCTGCTTGAGCCGGAAGTCCGGATCATCGGCGAGAAGAATTAAAGTGGTGGGAAGAAAGGGGTGTCGTATATGCGGTTGAGATTTTTGGGAGCAGCGCACACGGTGACGGGCTCGTGTTATATGCTGGAGGTGCAGGACACAAAAATCCTGATTGATTGCGGCATGTTTCAAGGCTCGAAGCGGATCAAGGAACTGAATCGGGAAGATTTTTTATTCACGCCCGCGGAGCTGGACGCAGTGCTTTTGACTCACGCCCACGTCGACCACAGCGGCTTGATTCCGAAGCTGTGCCGTAACGGATTCAAGGGACCGATTTACGCGACGAAGACTACCTGCGATCTTGCTCAGATCATGCTTCCGGATTCGGCTCATATACAGGTCTCCGACGCGGAAATGCGGAACCGGAAAGGCGCGCGCAGCGGCGCAGAGCCTGTAGAACCGCTTTATACGATGGAAGACGCCATGAGAGCGCTCCAGCAATTCCATCCTGTTTCCTATAAAAAAGAATTTTCCCTCGGCGAACATATCCGCGTGGTTTACCACGATGCCGGACACATTATCGGCTCCGCGATCATCGAGATATTCGCCACTGAGGAGGGGAAAACGACGAAGTTCGTCTTTTCCGGCGATCTTGGGCAGCCGAGTCAGCCGATCATCAAAGACCCGAGCATTATTCGCGGCGCGGATTTTTTGATTGTCGAGTCGACTTACGGCGACCGGCTTCATCAAGAGTATGACAAAGAAAGCGCGCTGGCGGAAGTTGTCAACGACACGATGGACAGAGGCGGCAATTTGATCATTCCGGCTTTTGCCGTCGGGCGGACGCAGACGCTCCTGTATTATTTCTACAAGCTCTGGAAAGCGGGACGAATCGAGGACGTGCCGATTATCCTGGACAGCCCGCTGGCCATCGCGGCTACCCGGATTTTTATGGAAAACAGTCAAGACTTTGACGAGGAAGCGATAGAGCTTTTGAACCGGGAAGGCAAGATTCCACAAATGCCGCAGCTTCGCATCTGCAAGACGGCAGCGGAATCGCAGGCCCTCAACAGTTCCGAAAGCTCAGCCATCATCCTTTCGGCCAGCGGCATGGCTGACGCAGGCCGTATCCTCCATCATTTGAAGCACAATCTGTGGAGACCGGAGTCAACGATACTTTTTGCAGGATATCAGGCGGAGGGGAGCTTGGGACGCCGTCTCGTGGACGGCATGAAGCGCGTCCGTGTGATGGGCGAGGAGATTGCCGTACGGGCAACCATAAAAATGTTGGACGGTTTTTCCGCCCATGCCGACGCCAATCAGTTGATTCGTTGGATCGGCTGCATAGAAGAGCCCAAACCGGCAAAAGTGTTCATTGTGCACGGCGAAGCGACGGCACAGGAAACATTGAAGAACAACATTTCCTCGGAGCTTGGCCTCGAATCGTATATTCCGTTTCGAGGCGACGCGGCGAATATCCTGGGACGAAGCTGCGAAATCGAGGAGTCGCAAATCCCGTCGGTTTCGGTCGAAATGGAAATGGAGGACTATCTCCGTTCTCTCGACGTCGAATACCGTCTTGCACGTCGCAAGCTCTTGCAGCTCGTCGTTCATCGTCCGACGCTCATGCCTTTCGTTATCAAAACGGTGGATAAAGGCTGGAAGTATATGAGGAAACTCTTTGCGCCTTACAATATTTGACAGCGCATACAGATAATGATATTATCTGAAACAGAAAATATACCTTTGAAATTGGTCCTGTGAGGCTAATAAGGGGATGCCGTTCAGCGGTCGTGAATATTGCTGACAAGCTTTCTTATGCCTTCGCATGAGAAAGCTTTTTTTACGGACGCCGCACGACGCCTCAACAATGAAGGAGTTGAGTGGATTGGCGAAGAACCCTGTTTCCCTGCGGGGAAAACACATCCTTGGGCTGGAGGATTTCAGCCGGGAGGAAATTGAGCTTGTGCTGGAAACAGCCAAGGAAATGAAGTCCGTTATTCATCGCGACATCAAGAAGGTGCCGACACTTCGCGGAAAATCTATTGTGACGCTTTTTTATGAGCCGAGCACGCGAACGCGTTCTTCCTTCGAGACGGCCGGCAAATATCTCGGCGCGGACGTCGTCAACATTACGGCGGGAACGTCAAGTATCGTCAAGGGCGAAAGCTTGCGCGATACGCTGCTTACCGTCGAAGCGATGGGATTTGATGCGATTGTCATGCGTCATAAAGAAGAAGGCGCCGCTGCGTATGCCACGAAAGTCGTCGGGCATCCGGTCATCGTCAATGCAGGAGACGGCGCGCATGCGCATCCGTCGCAGGGGCTGCTGAACCTGTTCACATTGCTCCAGCATAAAGGTCATCTGGAAGGCCTCAAGGTCGCGATCCTCGGCGACATCCTGCACAGCCGTGTCGCACGCTCCGATATCTGGGGCATGCGTCGGATGGGAATTGAAGTGCACCTTGCTGGGCCGGGGACGATGCTGCCGCGCTTTCTTTCGAAGGAACCGGGAATCTTCGTCCATGAGCGCGTAGAGGACGCAATCAAAGACGCGGACGCGATCAATGTGCTTCGCATTCAGATGGAACGGCAAAAAGCCGGACTTTTCCCTTCGCGGCGTGAATACGCTCGAATCTATGGAATCAATCGCGATCGGCTTTCCTTGGCGAAAAAGGATGTATTGATTCTGCATCCGGGCCCGATGAATAAAGGGCTTGAAATTTCGCCCGAAGTGGCCTACGGCGATCATTCGGCGATCCAGGAGCAAGTGCAGAACGGCGTCGCAGTACGTATGGCGCTTCTTACGCTGGTCTTGATGGGAGGGAAAGCTCAGTGAAATATCTGATTCAGGGCGGACGAGTGATCGATCCCGCAAATCATATAGACAAGACGGCGGATATTTTGATTGAAGGGAAAAAGATTGTCGCGATTGACGAAAATCTTTCCGCTGACGATGCAAAGGTCATTCCGGCAAAAGGAAAAGTCGTTGTTCCCGGCCTCATTGATATGCACGTACATTTTCGTGAACCCGGACAGGAAGCGAAAGAAGATTTCGTTTCCGGCACGCATGCGGCTGCTGCCGGCGGATTTACGACGGTGGCTACAATGCCCAATACGCGGCCGGTGGTAGATGACGCGGCATTGGTACGCAGCCTCCAAAAACGTGCGGAAGACGAGGGCGTCGTTCATGTAAAGATTATCGGCGCGCTGACGAAGGGGCAAGAGGGTAAAGAACTCGCCGAAGTCGGCGATATGGCGCAAGCCGGTGCGGTAGCTTTTTCCGACGACGGGCATTATGTGCAGAATGCGAAAGTCCTCTTGAACGGGTTCGATTATCTGCGTTCCTTTGACAAGATCATTATCAGTCACGATGAAGAAACCGCTCTTGTCGAAGAGGGCTCTATGAATGAATGCCACAGAAGCGCGATGCTCGGACTCAAAGGAAGACCTACGGTAGCGGAAGATATCGCCGTTATGCGCGATATTATGCTCGCAGAATATGCAGGCGCCCGTTTGCATATCGCCCATATCAGCTCTGCGCGCGCGGTGGAACTCGTACGTCAAGCTAAGAAACGCGGCGTTCGTGTAACGGCGGAAGCGACGCCGCATCATCTGACGATGACCGACGAATGCGTAGATCTTATGGACAGCGCAACGAAAGTCAATCCGCCGCTTCGCGGTCATGCGGATATCAAGGCTGTGCTGGCAGGACTCAAAGACGGCACGATTGACGCCATCGTGACCGATCATTCCCCGCATGCCGAGGAAGAAAAAGACAAAGAGTATCGGCTTGCGCCAAGCGGATTCCCGGGACTGGAAACGTCCGTAGGCGTGCTGTTGACCGATCTGTACCATACGGGAAAGATCGAGTTGCCGCTGCTCATATCCAAGATGACCGCAGAACCTGCACGAATCTTTGATCTTACCGACGCAGGCACGCTTTCTGTCGGTTGTCCGGCAGATATTACCATTCTTGATACGGAACAAGAATGGACCGTGGACGCGTCGCGATTTTATACCCGCGGCACACATTCGCCGTTTGCAGGCCGAACGCTCAAAGGCCGCGCTGTACTGACTATGGTCGAAGGACGTATCGTCATGCAAGACGGGAAGATTGTGGGTTAATGGAGGAACGTGCAGTGAAGGGTAAACTGATTTTGGAGGATGGAAGCGTATTTCATGGCGAAATGCTGAATGATACGCCTGCATTCGGAGAAGTGGTCTTCAACACGGGCATGACCGGGTATCAGGAAATATTGACGGATCCGTCCTATTGCCGTCAGATTGTCACTTTGACGTATCCTTTGATCGGCAATTACGGAACGGCGGATCTTTTTATGCAGTCGAGACAATCTTTCGTCAGCGGTTTCATCGTTGGAGAACTTGCCTCTTATGGCAGTCACTGGCGCATGGAGGATTCGATACAAAATTTCCTGACCGAGCAAAAAATTCCGTGCTTGTTTCATGTCGATACGCGCGCGCTGACGCGTCATATCCGCGCGGCAGGTACGATGAAAGGGGTCATGGCGCCGGAAAGCGCCACCCAAAAGGATTTAGATGCAATGCTTGCCCAACCGCTCGTGCGTGACGTCGTACGTGAAGCGACAACGCCGGAATCGTATACGATGGAAAACGACGGCCCTCATGTTGCCGTACTTGATTTTGGCATCAAAAGGAACATCTTGAAATCCCTTCATGATTGGGGCTGCAATCTGACAGTCCTCCCGGCGTCCGCAACGGCAGAAGATGTGATGGGGCTTTCGCCGGACGGGATATTCCTGTCCAACGGCCCAGGAGATCCGAAAGACGTCCCGGAGGCCGTAGAAACGATAAAAAAACTCATCGGTCAAAAGCCGATGTTCGGTATCTGTCTCGGTCATCAATTACTGGCGTTGGCGATGGGGGCAAACACGTACAAGCTGAAGTTCGGTCATCGCGGTTCCAACCAACCTGTCAAGAACCTTCAGACAGGGCGCGTCCATATTACTTCGCAAAACCACGGATACGCAGTGGACGAATCGTCTCTTGCCGGACTTCCGCTTGAAGTTTCACATCGCTCGGTCAACGACGGGACGGTGGAAGGCATCCGGCACACGGAGCTTCCGATTTTCTCCGTACAGTACCATCCCGAGGCGTCGCCCGGACCGGACGACAATACCTACTTATTCGACCAATTTGTTTCCATATTGAAAAAGGGGGCGTGAGCCGTGCCGAAGAAACCGAATTTGAAAAAGGTCCTTGTCATCGGCTCCGGACCGATTATCATCGGACAAGCGGCGGAATTTGACTATGCCGGATCGCAGGCGTGCCGCGCGTTGAAAGAAGAAGGGCTGGAAGTCGTTCTTGTCAACAGCAATCCCGCGACCATCATGACCGATACGCATATCGCCGACCGCGTCTATATTGAGCCATTGACGGCTGAGTTTTTGGAAGAGATCATTGAAAAAGAGAAGCCGGACGGACTTCTTGCGACCCTCGGCGGCCAAGCCGGACTGAATCTTGCCGTACAGCTTGCCGAGCGCGGCGTACTTGAAAAATACGGCGTGGAACTTCTCGGAACTTCGCTTCAGGCAATCAAGAAAGCGGAGGATCGGGAGCTTTTCAAGGAAACCATGCAGAAACTTGGCGAGCCGATTCCCGAAAGCACGATTGTTGAGGACGTAGCTTCGGCCGTCGCTTTTGCCGACAGCATAGGCTATCCTATCATCGTACGGCCCGCCTACACTATGGGCGGTACCGGCGGCGGCATTGCGGAAAACGAAGAAGAGCTCATCGAGATTGTCATCAAGGGCCTCAAATACAGCATGATCGGGCAGGTGCTGATTGAGCGCAGCGTGGCCGGCTGGAAAGAAATCGAATACGAAGTCATGCGTGACGGCAACGACAACTGCATTACCGTCTGCAACATGGAAAATCTCGATCCGGTGGGCGTCCATACAGGAGACAGCATCGTCGTCGCACCTTCGCAGACGCTGACCGACCACGAATATCAGATGCTCAGAAGCGCAAGCCTTCGCATTATCCGGGAACTTGGTATTGAGGGCGGTTGTAATGCGCAATATGCCCTCGATCCGGACAGCGATCATTATTATGTCATCGAGGTTAATCCGCGTGTCAGCCGGTCTTCGGCGCTCGCGTCAAAAGCGACAGGATATCCGATCGCCAAGGTGTCGGCGAAAATCGCCGTCGGTTATACGCTGGACGAAATCACGAACGCAGTCACGCAGAAGACAAAAGCATGTTTCGAGCCGGCGCTCGATTATTGCGTCGTCAAATTCCCCCGCTGGCCCTTTGACAAGTTCGTCTATGCCGACCATACCCTCGGCACGCAAATGAAGGCGACCGGAGAGGTCATGTCCATCGACAGGAACTTCGAATCAGCGCTTTTAAAAGCGGTCCGTTCGTTGGAAATCGGCGTT
>CACZOL010000026.1 GCA_902782705.1 uncultured Selenomonadaceae bacterium | reverse complement strand
CGAGCAGTCGCCGTCGCCCGAGAGGGTGATGACGTTCAGGTCCGGACGCGCCATTTTGAGCCCCGTGGAAATCGGCAATGCGCGGCCATGAAGCGTATTCGCCGTATTAAAATCAACGTAGCCCGACGCGCGGCTTGAACAGCCGATACCGGAAATGACCGCCACATTGTCTTTCTCAAGGCCCTCCGCGTCGATGGCTTTCAATAGGGCGCCAAGGATGACGCCGTTTCCGCAGCCCGGGCACCAGAGGTGCGGCAGACGGCCCGGGCGGAAATAGCAATTCACCAGTTCTTCCATGGATTTCATCATTGCCGCCCCTCCTTTATGCTTTCCGCCGCTTTGCGGATCTCGGCCAAAAGCTCTTCCGGCGTCGCCGGCTCGTTGTCATATTTCGCATAGAGACGCACGGGAACGCGCCCCTTGACTGCGCGCTCGACTTCCCGCACATACTGACCGCAGTTCAGTTCATGCACGAGCAGGCATTTCGTCTTTTGCGCCAGCTCGCCGATTGCCCGCTCGGCGAAGGGCCAGATCGTTATGGGACGGAAAAGTCCCGCCCGGATCCCCGCTTCCCGCGCGAGGTCGACCGCGTCGTAAGCCGTACGCGCCGCGCCGCCATAAGCGACGACGACGACGTCGGCGTCGTCCGCCCGGTATCGCTCCGCTTTGACAATGTCGTCCGTATTCGCCATGAGTTTTTCCCGCAGACGATCCTGCGAGTTTCTCGTCGCGGCGGGCGTTCCTTTCGGAAAGCCGGTCTCGTCATGGACAAGACCGGAGACGTGCCAGCGATAGCCGCTGCCAAACGCCGCCATGGCCGGAACTTTCGATCCGTCCGTATCGGCGTAGGCAAGATATTCCTCCGGCGGCACGGACGGCGCCTTGCGTTTCACGACGGGAAGGTGCTCGTAGCTGTCCGGCAGCTCGATGCGCTCGCGCATGTGGCCGACGATCTCGTCCATCAGCAAAATAACCGGACAACGGTACGTCTCGCTCAAAGCGACGGCGCGGCGCGTCAGGTCAAAGCACTCCGGCACGCTGGACGGCGATACGGCAATCAGCCAATGGTCGCCGTGCGTTCCCCAACGCGCCTGCATGACGTCTCCCTGGGCAGGCGACGTCGGCTGCCCCGTCGCGGGGCCGACGCGCTGCACGTTTACGATCACGCAGGGAATCTCGGCGCTGCACGCCAAACCGATCATTTCCTGCTTCAGCGAAAAGCCCGGGCCGGAAGTCGCCGTCATCGCTTTCACGCCGCCCATCGACGCGCCGATCACCGTACCGATTCCCGCCAGCTCGTCCTCGGTCTGCATAAATTTACCGCCGACCTCCGGCAGACGTTTCGCCATACCCTCGGCAATCTCCGTCGACGGCGTGATCGGGTATCCGCCGTAAAAACGAACGCCCGCCGCGACCGCACCCTCGACGACCGCTTGGTTTCCCTGCAAAAGAAGCACGCGTCCCATTATGCTCCCTCCTTTTGCACGAAAATCGCAAAGTCCGGGCAGCGCATCTCGCACTGCCCGCAGGAAATACAATCTTTTTCCTTGCCGCTCTTGATTGCGGACTTGTTCAGCTCCGTGACTTCCAAAACGCCGCGCGGGCAGAAATACGCGCAAATACCGCAGCCCTTGCAGCGCTCCGTGTAAAATTTCAGCATTGTCATACGCTCCTTTGTATTAAAGCACCTTTTAATCATAACACCGCAAGCAGGGCAATTCAATAGTTTTATATAAAAATTTACATAAAAAGTATATATTTTTGTGCATAAAAGAAAACTTTATCCCGAGAAAAATTTACAAATCGTCTTGCATTCATCCGTCCATCATGCTATGATAGGCAATCATAATGCAAAATGGCAATGAACAGGAAAAGTATGCCGCGCAGAAGCGTACAGAAAGCCGGGGCAGATGGAAGCCGGTCGGGGACGCGCGGAGGAAGTTCCCCTGCGAGCCGCTCGCTGAAAGTGTAACCGAATAAGATTTGCCGAGGGATTTTTTCGTTAGGCAAGGCGAAATATGCCAGTGGCATATTTCGGAAAGCGAAGTCGTAGTATATTCGCTACGTCGAGCTTTCGCTGACACAGCATAACGGAAAAATAACCGGCAATGGTTTGTTTGGAATTGCCTATAGGCGACGCCGGAATCCCTACCGTTACAAAGGGAGGCCGATCGACGGCAAAGAGCCGTCCGTCGGAATGGAGCGATCCGCTTCGGCGGATAAATTAGGTGGTAACGCGAGAGCATCTCGTCCTTTTACGGACGGGATGCTTTTTTTAGCGAGAGCACTTAGAGAGCGTGAACGCAGTGAAACGCGAGCTTAGTGCGACGCACGCCTGACCGCTTAGCAAAACCGAGCCACCGGCGACGGTTGCGCTTAGCGGTCATGCGATCATAGAGGAGGGATAGTTTGCAGACTTTAGGCTTTCTCGGGCCGCGCGGCACGCACAGCGAGGCGGCGGCGCTGTTCCTTCGGGAGCGGATCGGCAGCGATGCGGAGCTTCGCCCGTATCCCGATATTTTCTCGGTGATGCAGGCCGTCGCCGAAGGCGAGACGGATTGCTGCGTCGTGCCGGTGGAGAACTCGCTGGAAGGCGCGGTAAACGTGACGATGGACACCCTCGCGCAAATGGACGATCTTGCCATCGAACGCGAACTGATTTGGGACATTCACAACCAGCTGATGGCGAAGGACGCCGACGCGTCGTCTATCCGCGTGATTTACTCGCACCCGCAGCCCCTCGCGCAATGCCGCCAATATCTGAAAGAGCATTTCCCGAACGCGAAGCTCATTTCGACGGAAAGCACCGCAAAGGCCGCCGAACTGGTCGCAAACGGCGAGAGAGGCGCGGCCGCCATCTGCACCTCGCGGGCGGGCGAACTCTACGGGCTCTCCGCCATCGCGACGGAGATACAGGACAGCATGACGAATTCCACGCGCTTTTACCAGCTCCGCCGCCGTCCCGTTCCCGTCTTAAACGAAACGGAAAGCGGGCGCGCGCTGATCGTCTGCCAGATCGACGGCGCGCAGGCAGGCAGCCTCTGCGCGGTGCTGGAAGAATTCGCCTCCCGCGGCGTCAACATGACGCGCATCGTTTCCCGTCCCGCGCGTACGGGGCTCGGCGTTTACATCTTCTTTTTCGACCTCGAGATCGAGGCTGGGAGCTCCCGCGAACCGCTGGAAGCTTCTATCGCCGCCGTGCGGAAAAAGAGTTTTTGGCTCAAGGACCTAGGAAGATTCCCGGTGCTGGAAAAATAACTCGCAGAGTGCAAAGTTAAGAGTGGAGAGTGAAGATATTTGCATATTTAAATCTCTTATATCCCCACTCTTCACTCTCCATACTCCACTCTGATTTGAATTTGCCTTTTGGGAGTGTCAAAACGTTTATCTTATCAAAATTATAAAGGAGAGATTACTAATGGTTATCATCATGAATCCCGACGCTACGGCGGAAAACATCAAAGACGTCATCGAAATGATCCAGGGCGCGGGGCTTGCCGCGAAAGTCATGGAAGGCTCACAGCAGCGCATCGTCGGCGTCATCGGCGACAAGACGCGCCTCGCCTCCTGCGCCATCGACGCGCTGCCGGGCGTCGAGCGCAGCGTCTCCATCTCGAAGAGCTACAAGCTCGCGAGCCGCGAATTTCACCCGCAGTCCAGCGTCATCGACGTGGACGGCGTGCCCATCGGCGGCGACGAGTTCATCGTGATGGCGGGTCCCTGCGCCGTCGAGAGCCGCGAGCAGCTTTTCGAGGCCGCGGAAATCGCGAAAAAAGGCGGCGCGCAATTCCTGCGCGGCGGCGCGTACAAGCCCCGCACGTCCCCGTATTCGTTCCAAGGGCTCGAAGAAGAGGGGCTCAAATATCTGGCCGAGGCGAAAGAAAAGACCGGGCTTCGCATCGTCACCGAAGTCACCGAAGTCGAGGCCGTGTCGACGGTGGCCGCTTACGCCGACCTGCTGCAGATCGGCGCGCGCAACATGCAGAATTTCCGCCTGCTGAAAGAAGTCGGCCGCACCCAGAAACCCGTCCTTTTGAAGCGCGGTCTCGCCGCGACGCTGGACGAATGGCTGAACGCCGCCGAGTACATCTTGAACGAGGGCAATCCCAACGTCATTTTCTGCGAGCGCGGCATTCGCACCTATGAGACGTACACACGGAACACCCTCGACCTTTCCGCCGTCGCCGCGATCAAGCATCTGTCGCATCTGCCGATCGTCGTCGACCCGAGCCACGGCACGGGCAAATGGCGCTTCATCAAGCCGATGGCGCTTGCCGCCGTCGCCTGCGGCGCGGACGGGCTCATCATGGAAATGCACCCGAACCCCGCGAAAGCGCTTTCCGACGGTCCGCAATCGCTGACGCCGGAGAATTATTACGACCTGATGGACAGCGTGACGAAGCTCGCAAAATTCATGAAGGATTCCGGAATCAAGACGCAGGATCTTTGATCTGCGATAATACTATGGCCGCACTGAGCTTGCGCTGCGCTTCGCTTGCGCGCGTTAAGCGCTTTCACAGTCAAAGCAAGCCGTCCGGCAGACGGCTTGCTTTTTTACATATTTAATTTATCTGGCGCGAACGAGACGTTTGTGATATGATAAGGACACGTCGAAAAAAGGCGGGACTCCCCGCTTTCCGAAATAAGGAGTGAGCACATTGGCGGAAGGATTTACTTTCGTTGTGGAGAAACAGTGTCCGATTTGCGAGCAAAATACGCGCGTGACCAAGACGCGCTCGCGCATCATCGTCGAAAAGACGGACATCGATCTCTGCACGCATTACAAGGATTTCAATCCGTATCTTTACACGATCTGGGTATGTGAGCATTGCGGCTATGCCGCGGACGAAAAAACGTTCATGACCCCGCTGCCGGCGCGTCACAGAGAAACGATCCTGAAATTCCTGTCCGCGAAGCATGTCGCTTTCAAATTCACCGAGACGCGCGGCGTGCCTGAGGCAGTCGCGTCCTACCGGCTTGCGATCTACTACGCGGAAATGATCGGCGCGTCGCTGGCGCAGCGCGCGGGCATGTACCTGAAGCTCGCGTGGATTTACCGTATCGCGGGCGACGAAGCAAACGAGAAACCGCTGCTTCGGAAAGCGGCGGAACTGTACGATCAGTCCGTGATGACGGAACGCTATCCGATCGGTCAGATGACCGACACGATGGCGATCTTCCTCGTCGGCGCGCTCTATTACGAATTGGGCGAGATCGAGACGGCGACGCAATATATCAGCCGTCTGATCAGCGACCAAAATCTTCGCACCACAGACCCGCAGATATACGAACGGGCCCGCTCGCTCTGGACGGACGTGCGTGAAATGGGAGGCGCGGACAAATGAGTCACCGTATGACAGCCGTCCTTTTGCTCGTCCTGTTCTCGCTTTTCTGCACGACACAAACGACGCTGGCAAAAAAACGCGTTTCGGACAAGGCGCATATCCTTTTCGTGCCGCATGACAACCGACCGATTTCCGACGAACAAACGGCGGACACCATCAAAAAAATCGGCTGGGAAATCGAAACGCCGCCCGACAATATCCTCGGCTCCCGCAATCATCTCGGCAATCCGGAAGAAGTCTGGGCCTGGCTGGAGGAAAGGGCGAAAACCGCCGATATTGCCGTGCTTTCGTCGGATACTTTGCTCTACGGCAGCCTCGTCGGCTCGCGCAAGCATCAATTCACCGAGAGCCAGATTCGCGAGCGCGTCGACCGTTTCCGCGCGTTCAAGGCCATGTATCCGAAACTGAAGCTGTACGTCTGGGGTTCCATCATGCGGACGCCTCGGAACGCGGCGGCTTCCGGGGGCGTAGAGCCGAGCTATTACGCAAGCTACGGCAGCGACATCTTCCGCTATACCGCGCTTGTAGACAAGCAGGAAACGGAAGGTCTGACGCGCCGGGAGAAAAAAGAATTTGAATTCCTGAAGAAGCTGATTCCGCAGCAAGCGCTGAGCGACTGGCTTTCCCGCCGCAACAAGAACTTTTCCGCGAGCCGCGCAATGATCTCTTTGGCCCGTTCCGGCGCGTTCGACTATTTTGCGCTGGGCCGCGACGACAATGCGCCCTATTCGCAAACCCACATGGAGAGCCGCAAGCTCGCCGAGGAAGGCAAAGATCTCGGCCCGTCGAAGTTCCAGGCCCTGGCCGGCATCGATGAGTTCGGCCTCCTGATGCTGACACGGGCGGTGAACGACTGGTCGAAGACCGTGCCGTTCGTCTATGTGAAATACAACTGGGGGCGCGGCGGCGAAACGGTGCCGTCCTACTCCGACGAGAAAATTTCCGAGTCCATCAAAGGCCATGTACTCGCGGCGGGCGGTATGCTCGTCACGTCGCCGAAAAACGCGGATTTCACGCTGCTCGTCAATACGAATCCCAGCGGCCGCACCTTCGAGGCCAGCGACCGCCAGAATGACGGCAGGCCGCAGGAGGGCACGAAATATTTCGCCGACATGGTGGAAGAGAGCGTCGCGTCCGGCAAGCCGACCTGCGTGGCCGACATCGCCTACGCGAACGGCTCGGACAACGCGCTGATGGAAATGCTGAAAAACCGCGGTCTCTTGTACAAGCTTCGCGCCTACTCGGGGTGGAATACCGCGACGAACAGCACCGGATTTGTGCTCGGGCAGGGAATGCTCGCGGACAAGATGACGCCGGACGCTCTCGACCAACTTTTGACGACACGCTACATCGACGACTGGGCGTATCAGGCGAACATCCGAAACACCGTGGCGCGCCAGCTCGGCTGGTTCCGCGCGGCAGGCGCGTATTCGAGCCTTGACGAGAAACGGCCCGCCGCCGAAATGCGCGCGACGCAGTTCATGCGCCGATTCATCGAAGAAAATCTGCCGCCCTTCCCCGATATGCAATATCTGGAAGTGCGTTTCCCCTGGAACCGAATGTTCGAGGCGAAATATTCCATCGAGCCGCCTTTTGATTTCAAGGCGTATATGGAAGAGCGCCGGGCGGAATAAAACGACATAGAAAAGCCCGCGCCATGCGGGCTTTTTTACAAGTATGGGAAGAGAAGAACCGAAAAGGGGGAATCGGTCATGAAAGCCAACTGTGCTGATTGCAAGAGCCACGCCTGCTATACGAAAGGCGTAAACTGCACTGGCGTCGACCAAAGCGAGGCGATCGCCGCCTACACGGAGGACGAGCGCGCAATCATGGACGCCGCCGCTTACGTTGAAGGCACGTTTTACAGCAATATCACGCGGCTGGAGGAAACGGCGGAATTCGCGAAAAAGATGGGATACAAAAAGCTCGGTATGGCCTTTTGCATCGGGCTGAACGCCGAAGCGCGCTATATCGCCAAGTTTTTCCGCCAAAAGGGCTTCGAGTTTTACAGCGTCTGCTGCAAGACGTGCAGCGTCGCGAAGAAAGAGCTCGGATTGAAGCAAGTGAAGCCGGAGCTGGACCACGAAGCGATGTGCAATCCGAAAATGCAGGCGCGCTTCCTTGCGGAAAACGGCTCGGAGCTTTTCATCGCCTGCGGCCTCTGCGTGGGGCACGACGCGATTTTCAACAAGAACTGCCCCGGTCCCGTGACGGCCCTCGTCGTAAAGGACCGGCTGCTGGCGCATAACCCGCTCGGCGCGATCTATTCCCGCTACTGGAAGCGGAATCTCGGGATCATGGACGACGGCGAAGTTTGACAGGAAGACGAAAGGCGTGGGAATCTTAAGATTCCCACGCCTTTTTTATTGGTCATGGCGTTCTTCTTCCGCCGCCAGAACCGCCTGATAGACGTCGCGGCGCGAAAGGCCCATGCGTCTCGCCGCCTCGCGGATCGCCTCTTTTTTCGCCATGCCGTCCGCGATCAGCGCGAAAGCGACAGAGACCGCGTCTTTCGGCTCGACCGGCGGCGCGTCCGTCTCGGCGGTCTCCGCGCCGCCGACCACGATGACAAACTCGCCTCGGGGCGGCGTTTCCCTGCACGACGCCAAAAGCGCAGACAAACGGTCCCTGCGAAATTCCTCGAATTTCTTTGTCAGTTCCCGCGCCAGCGTCGCCGGACGGTCACCCAGCCCCGCAAGAAGCGCCGACAATGTTTCTTCCAGCCGGTGCGGCGCCTCGTAAAAGATCAAAGTCTCCCGCCGCGCCGCCACCTCAGCGAGATACGCGCGGCGCTTTTCCTTCGTCCGCGGCAAAAAACCGACGAAGGAAAATCTCGTCGTATCGAGGCCGGAAGCAATCAACGCAGACAGCGCCGCGTTCGCGCCGGGAAGCGGGACGACGCGAACGCCCGCAGCGATCGCGTCGGCGGCGAGCTTCGCGCCGGGGTCGGCGACGCCCGGAAGCCCCGCGTCGCTGACGCAGGCCAGATTGTTCCCATCCAGCAGCCATGCAATGAGCCTCGGGCCTTCTTCCGCCTTGTTGTGCTCATGATAGCTGACGAGCCTCGTCGAAAGACCGAAATGCGTCAAAAGCTGCCGCGTATGGCGCGTGTCCTCGGCGGCAATCAACGGAACCTCGCCGAGAATCCGCACCGCGCGATACGTCATATCTTCAAGGTTCCCGATCGGCGTCGCGCAAAGGTAGAGCGTGCCGATTTGCTTTTCCCCGCCGCTATTGCTTTCGTCACTCATAAAAACACCCCAAAACAATAAAGAGTGGAGAGCGAAGAGTTGAGAGTGAAGATAT
>CACZOL010000025.1 GCA_902782705.1 uncultured Selenomonadaceae bacterium | reverse complement strand
GTTCCGCATAACGTGCTGAACGCGAAATATCATGAGCAGGAAGCGGAGATCATCAAAGACGCGGGGCAGCTCGGCGCGGTCACGATCGCGACAAATATGGCCGGACGAGGCACGGACATCATTCTCGGCGACGGCGTCGCCGAGCTCGGCGGGCTTGCGATTATCGGTACGGAGCGGCACGAGTCGAGACGTATCGACAATCAGCTTCGCGGCCGCGCCGGTCGTCAGGGCGACCCCGGATCGTCGCGTTTCTACTTGTCGCTGGAGGACGACCTTTTGCGTCTGTTCGCCGCCGACCGTATCGCGAAGGTCATGGATAAGCTCGGCATGGAAGAGGACGAGCCGATCGAGCATTCGATCATCACCAGCTCCATTGAGCACGCTCAGAAGAAGGTCGAGGCGCGCAATTTCGATATGCGAAAGAACGTGCTCGAATACGACGACGTGATGAATCAGCAGCGCGAGGTCATTTACGCGCAGCGCCGCAAGGTGCTGAAGGGCGAAGAGCTTCGCGAGAGCATCATGTATATGGTCAAGGAGATTATCAAGTCCGAGATGAACCAGTACGCGAACGAGAAGCTCTATCCGGAAGAATGGACGCTGGACGGGCTGATCGAGGATGCGGAAAGCATTTACGCGCCGAAGGGATCGTTGAAAAAGGAAGAGCTCGAAGCAATGAGCCGCGACGAGCTCGGCGAGACGCTGGAAAAAATCGCCGAGGACAATTATGCGGCGCGGGAAGCGGAGTTCTCACCGTCTATCATGCGCGAGCTGGAAAAAGTCGTCATGCTGCGTGTCGTCGACAACAAGTGGATGGAGCATCTCGACCACATGGATATGCTGCGGCAGGGCATCAACCTCCGCGCTTACGGTCAGCGCAATCCGCTGGTTGAGTACAAGATCGAAGGCTACAATATGTTCGAGGAGATGATCCATCAGATCCAGACGGACATCGCGAAGCTCATGTACCGCGTCAGCGTAGTCACCGAGGAGCGGCGGCAGGTGGAAGACCGACTTGCCACGGCGCAGGCGTCCCATGGCAGCGAGGTGGAGGAGGCGGAAGCCAAGCCCGTCAAGAAAGCGCCCGTGCGCTCCGAGCACATCGGACGAAACGATCCCTGCCCCTGCGGCAGCGGAAAGAAGTACAAGAATTGCTGCGGAAAAGGAAAGTAAGCATAATCATTCATCAAGATTCTATATATAAGGAAGTGAATCGTCAGTGCTGGAAGAATGGAAAGCACCAATAACGGCTTTGAAGACAAAGCTGGGCGAAATGGGGTCGTCTCTTTGACGTCGCCCGCAAAGAAGAAAAAATCGCTGAACTAGAATATAAGATGGGCGCGCCCGATTTCTGGGACGACGCGGAGGCGGCGCAGGCCATCAATCAAGAGCTGGCCGACCTGAAAGGCGGCGTGGACACTTATAACGCGCTTGTCGCAAAGACCGACGACCTGATGACGCTATGGGAAATGGGCATGGAGGAAAAGGACGAGGGCGTCGAGGCAGACGTGAAGGCGGAGTATGAGGCGCTGAAAAACGATCTTCGCTCGCTGGAGCTGGAACTCTTGCTTTCCGGCGAGTACGATGCGAACAACGCTTACTTGGAACTTCACGCCGGAGCGGGCGGAACCGAAGCGCAGGACTGGACACAGATGCTTCTTCGCATGTACGGACGCTGGGCGGAGCGCCACGGCTTTTCCGTCGAGACGCTGGACCTGCAGCCCGGCGACGAGGCCGGCGTCAAGTCGGTCATGCTGTTCGTCAAAGGCCATAACGCTTACGGTTATTTGAAATCGGAAAAAGGCGTCCATCGCCTTGTCCGTATTTCTCCGTTCGACTCGAATGCGCGCCGCCATACGTCTTTTTCGGCCTGCGACGTCATGCCGGAGATGGAAGACGCGAAGGAAGTCGAGATCGACATGGACGACGTCCGCGTCGATACGTACCGCTCCAGCGGCGCTGGCGGCCAGCATATCAACAAGACCTCGTCGGCGGTCCGCATGACGCACATGCCGACGGGCATCGTGGTCCAGTGCCAAAATGAGCGTTCGCAGATCCAGAACCGCGAAGTGTGTCTCAGAATGCTTCGCGCAAAACTCTTTGAATTGGAAGAGAAGAAAAAGGAAGAGGAGCGCGCGAAACTCGAAGGCGTGCAGCAAAAAATCGAGTGGGGCAGCCAGATCCGCTCCTATGTGTTCCAGCCCTATACCATGGTCAAAGATCACCGGACGGGCGAGGAGACGGGCAACGTGCAGGCGGTCATGGACGGCGAGATCGACCCGTTCATCGAGTCGTTCCTTGCGGCCCGGGCAAATCATGAGATTTAACGATAAGTTTCCTTAATCGGAGGGATTTTTGTGAAGAAGTTCCTGATGATTGTCGGACTATTATTTCTGCTTTTGGTCGGACTGTTCGAAGCGGTGCTGCCGAGGATCGGCTCGGGCGCGCTGGACGTGGCGATTCGCAACGCTCTGAAAACCGATACGGTGGAAGTGAACGCGCGGACGTTTCCCGCGTGTATGATGCTTTTCGGCCGTATTGGCAATATTGACGTCGAGGCGGAGAACGGAATGCTCGGCCATCTGCGCGCGGCGAAGCTGACGCTGCACGGCGAGGGCGTCCAGATGCCGCCGGATGTGCTGGTGAATCACAATTTTGCCGTGACAGGCGCGGACGTATTGACGCTCACGGGCATCGTGACCGCAGACAATCTTGCGGAATACCTGAACAATGACGTGAAGGAAATCAACGACGCCAAAGTCACGATCACGAAGGAACAAGTGCTTGCGGACGCGACGACGAAGGTCATGGGGCGCACCGCAGACGTGCATATCGAGGGCGTTTTCTTTATCGAGGACAACAAGATTTGCTTGCGTCTGACGAACGTGAAGGTCAAGAAGGTTTTCTTCGGGCGTGATTTGACTGCGAATTTCTTCGAGCGCATTGATATTTACGATTTCAACCGCCTCAATATGCCGGTGGAACTCGATGAAGCGGTGCATGAGGACGGGCAGGTCGTGCTGAAAGCGAGCCGTCACCCGGGCAAATCGTACGGCGACGGCAGGAAACCGGAGAAGAAAGGTGACAAGGCATGATGCGTTTTCGCTATAATCGGCTGTTGTGCCTTGCGATTGTCGTCGGGCTCGTCGCGTCGCTCATCATCAATGTGCGACGTCATGAAGTCGAGCGGCAGAACATGACCGTCGATTTCGCCATCGACTACGAGGCGCTCTTGGAGTTGGCGGAGCAAGAGGGCCTGCCGCCGGCGAAAGTGCTTGCGGACGCGAAAGAAATCGGCTTTACGTCGCTGGCAGTCTATGAGCGCACGTTCAAGAAGATGAACCTCAGCGGCAAGGCGACCGCAGTGCCGGGCGCTAAGATCCTGGAGAGATACGAGAGCGGAGCGCTCGCCAGCGCGGAGTGGCGTGCAATGGTCGAGCGCGGCGAGATCGTCGGCACCGAAGTGTATGTGACGAGCCACGACCCGCTGACGTATCGCGAGGTCAAAGAGGACTTGATTCGGCGGCTCGGAAAAGACCGTGTGCGCGCGTTCGTCGCGGACGGGCGCGAGGCCTTGGCGGTCAAGGCGCAGTATAAATCTTTTGAGAAGATGCATCTAGGCATGCCGACGGACGAGATGCGGGCGGTCAACGAGGCGGGCTTCTATGTCATCGCGCGTCCGACCAATTACGTGAAAGCGACGCCCGAAGACGTGGCGGCGATGTTCCGTCGTCTGGACGGCATCCGTGTTTCGGAGATCGTTTATTCCGACAAGCAGGTTCTCGGCGCGCCCAATGCGCTGACCGCGACCGCAGAGGAATGCAAAAAACGGAATCTTACGATGGGCCTGATCGAAGCGCCGACACAGCTACAGTTTTACAAACAGGAAGGACTTGTGGAACTCGCGAAGCTGATGGACTACCGTGCGGCGCGCCTCTATTCCATCCCCAAGGACGAAATGGAGAAAATCGCGCTTCCCACGGCCATCGAGCGTTGGGTCAATACCGATGAGGAACGCAACATTCGCATCGATCTTGTGCGGATTTTCGAGAAACCGCAGCCCGGCAAGACGCTGTACGAGACGAATATGGATTATTTCCGCGCGGTTCATGATGCGCTGGCGGCCCACGGATTTTCCTTCGGCCCGGCGACATGGTTCGAGCCTTTCGAGCCGTCCCGGGCAGTGCGGGCGCTCGTCATGGTCGGCGTCGCGGCGGCCGGCGTATTGTATCTGTCCTTGGTGCTGCCGTGGCTGAATCGCCGCCCCAAGATTGAGCTGATGCTTTTCGCGGCGGGGGCTTTGGTGATGGCGGTTCCCGTCCTGATGGGACACGGCGGCAAGATTCGCCTGCTGGCGTCGCTGGCCAGTGCAAACCTGTTCCCGTCCATTGCGATGCTTTGGATTCTTGACCGTATCCGTGAAAAAGAGCCGGATCCGTCTTGGTCGCTTCCTCGTATCGTCGGCGCGGCGGTGCTTGCGCTTTGGGTGACGGGGGCGCTGTCCTTTATCGGCGCAGCGTATCTTTCCGGCTCGTTGTCCGACGTCGAGTATTTCCTGGAAGTCAATATTTTCCGGGGCATCAAGCTGACCTTTGTGGCGCCCCTTATCTTGGTGGCAATCGGCTTTTTGCAGCGTTTCGACCTCGACGGCTGGACCTTGGCTGACGGCGAAGGCGCAGTCGAGCAGCTGCGGCGGCTCATGGACAGGAAAATCACGGTGCGTATGCTTGCGGCGCTTTTTGTCGCGCTGATTGCCGGCGTCGTGTTCATCGCGCGTTCCGGGCACAATATGGGAATGCCGGTTTCTGGGCTGGAGCTTCGTTTTCGGGCGTTTTTGGAGCAGGCCATGTATGCCAGGCCGCGTTCGAAGGAGCTTTTGATCGGGCACCCGGCGTTTATGCTGGCGGCGTTCGTCTGGGCGCGGAAATGGCCGGCGATGGTTTTCTTCGCGTTGGTGATGGCGGCGACGATCGGGCAGGGCTCCATGGTCGAGACCTTCGCGCACATGCGGACGCCGGTCATGATGTCCTTTGCACGCGGCGTCGGCGGCATCGTACTGGGCGCGGGCATCGGCGCAGTTTTAATGGTAATTGCGGAAGTTTTTCATAGCTATTTTCAAAAGGAGATTCAGTCAAAAGCATGAATCGGATTGTGGTATCCGGATATTACGGCTCGAAAAACGCCGGCGACGAAGCGATGCTCGCGGCGATGATCGAAGTATTATCCGAACTGGACCCACAAGTGAATATCACGGTCATTTCGGCCGATCCTGAGGATACGCGGAAGCGTCACGGCGTTCGGGCCGTTTCATGGCTCTCGCTGCGCGAGATCGTCGGCGCGCTGCGTTCCGCCGATTTGCTCATTTCCGGCGGCGGCTCGCTGCTTCAAAACGTGACCAGCGGACGCAGTCTTTACTATTACCTGGGCGTGATCTGGCTGGCGGAGCGTCTCGGCGTTCCCGTCATGCTCTATGCGCAGGGGATCGGCCCCGTTTGCGGCGGTATCGCGCGCGGCCTCATGCGCCGTATCGCGGGCAACGTATCGCTGATTACGGTGCGCGACCATGGCTCTTATGAAGAGATCGACAATCTCGGCATCAAGAAGCCGCCGGTTCTTGTCACCGCCGATCCGGTGCTCGCGATTCACCCTGTCGACCTCAGCATCGGGCGTGGGATTCTCAAGAAAGCGAAAGCGGACGGAGCAAAGCCTGTCATTGGCGTTTCCGTTCGTGAGTGGCGCGGCTGGGAGCACTATAAGCGCGTGATCGCCGAAGCGGCGGACCGTGTGGCGGAAGAGCTGGACGCGCGTATTGTGTTCTTCCCGATGCAGGTGCCGGAGGACGTGCGGACGGCGGAAACCATTGCCGCGCGCATGAAGAGAAAAGCCACCGTGCTGACCGACGAATTTACGACGGGCGAGCTCCTGTCCCTTGTCGGCAATTTCGACCTGCTCCTGGCGGTGCGGCTCCACGCGCTGATCTTTGCGGGCGTGATGGGCGTACCGATGGTGGGCGTGTCTTACGATCCGAAAATCGACCGGTTCCTCTCCTCCATCGGCGAGACGGCGGCGGGCGATCTTGAGCATGTCGCCGTGGACGATATCCTCGCACGGATTCGCGAAAAGTGGGAAGGGCGTGCAGAATTCAAGAAGAAAAACGCGGAACTTCTCTCCGACCTTCGCGGCCTGGCTGCGCGGAACGCGGAGCTTGCGCTGGAATTCATTGAAAAGCACAAGAAAAAGCAATAAGACGACAAAACGACCGCATGGGAAAATATCTCATGCGGTCGTTCTTTGCATAAAAAAGGAGCCGTCCTGCGGCCCCGGCTTTTGCTATGGTGCCCAAACAGCGACTCGAACGCTGGACCCCCACCATGTGACGATGGTGCTCTAACCAACTGAGCTATTTGGGCGTTTGAAGATAAAAGGGCTG
>CACZOL010000024.1 GCA_902782705.1 uncultured Selenomonadaceae bacterium | reverse complement strand
CAAGGAGCCATGGCGCGTTGGTCAAGTGGTTAAGACACCGCCCTTTCACGGCGGTTTCATGGGTTCGAATCCCGTACGCGTCACCAGCATATAAGAGCCGCCTCATTGTGGGCGGCTTTTTCTCATAGCGGGTGCAAAGGGGAGAGGGCAGATGCCCGACGAGGGAAAAAATATCCGGCTTGCGGCACGGAAATCCGTGCTTTCGCGGTGCGTAGCATGGATGCGGGACTATATGAAGTCCTATTATAACGAGGACGCAGAAATCCAAAAGGCGATGCTTTTGAAAGAGGCGCATACGACGCGCGTTCAGAACATCATTCGCGAGCTGGCGATTCATTTGCAGCTTTCCGAGGAGGATGTGGCGCTGGCGGAACTCATGGGTCTTTTGCATGACGTCGGGCGCTTCCGTCAGTTCACCGTTTACCGGACGTTCAAGGATCATCTTTCGGAGGATCACGCGACGGCAGGGCTGAAGCTGATGGAGGAACATCGGCTCTTGAAAGGACTTCTGCCGTGGGAAGCGTCGCTTGTCTGCTTTGCGATTGAATGGCACAACAAGAAAGCAATCGCACCGGCACCGGACGCGTGCCATCTCGGTTTTGCGAAAATGCTCAGGGACGCGGACAAGCTGGATATTTACCATGTATTGGAGCCGTTCCTGCCATCGGCGGACGGCAGCGGCGTCAGCCCGAACTTCATCGAGAAATTCGTTGAGGGCGTGCAGTGCGACTATACGATGGTGGGCACAGAGGACGATAAGAAGCTCGTTCGGCTGATGTGGGCTTACGACATTTATTTTGCTTGGACGCTTCGGCGGATCGTGGAGCACGGATATCTGGAAAAGCTTATCCGTTGCCTGCCAAAGGGTGAGAAGGTCGAGCTTGGCGTCGCGCGGCTGCGCGGATATGTGGAGAACAAGCTCAAAGAGCAAGATGACATAGGCTTTGGGAGTTCGCACGAGTGCGAAAATATGGGGGAGATGTAGGGAATGGCGGAAAAAAATGCGGCGATGGCGTCGAATTTTGTGGAGAATATCATTGACGGAGATCTGAAAAACGGGACGTATGTGCCTGAGGAGATTCATACGAGGTTCCCGCCTGAGCCGAACGGATATCTTCATATCGGTCACGCGAAGTCGATCTGCCTGAATTTCGGCCTTGCGCAGCGATTCGGCGGCAAGTGCAACCTGCGCTTCGACGACACGAATCCGACGAAAGAAGATACCGAGTATGTCGATTCGATCCAAGAAGACGTGAAGTGGCTCGGCTTTTCGTGGGACGATCGCAAGTTTTACGCCTCCGATTATTTCGAGAAGCTGTACGGTTACGCGGTGGAATTGATAAAGCGCGGCAAGGCGTTCGTCTGCGATCTCTCCGCGGACGAGATCCGTGCCACGCGCGGCACGCTGACCGAACCGGGGCGAGAAAGTCCCTACCGCAATCGCAGCGTCGAGGAAAACCTAGACCTGTTTGCGCGGATGAAAGCTGGGGAATTCCCGGACGGTTCTCATGTGCTTCGCGCGAAAATCGATATGTGGTCGCCCAATATCACGATGCGCGACCCGGTACTGTACCGCATCGCACATACGGCGCATCATCGCACGGGTGAAGAATGGTGCATCTATCCGATGTATGATTTCGCACATCCGCTGTCCGACGCGATCGAGAACATCACGCATTCCGTCTGCACGCTGGAATTCGAGGATCATCGTCCGCTCTATGATTGGCTTTTGGAATCTCTAGGATTTGATACGAAACGGCCGCATCAATACGAATTTGCGCGGCTGAATCTGACGAATACGGTGATGAGCAAGCGCAAGCTTCGTCAACTCGTCGAGGGCGGCTATGTTTCCGGTTGGGACGATCCGCGGATGCCGACGATTTCTGGCTTGCGTCGTCGCGGCTATACGGCAGCGGCGATTCGCGATTTCTGCGAGCGCATCGGCGTCGCGAAGAGCAACAGCCTTGTCGATGTGGCGATGCTCGAGCATTGCGTGCGCGAGGACTTGAACGAGAATGCGGATCGCGTGATGGCGGTACTGGAGCCGCTGAAGGTTGTCATCATGAATTACCCCGAGGAAAAGACGGAATATCTCGTGGCGGAGAATCATCCGACGCGCGGCGGTCATCGGTATGTGCCGTTCTCGCGGGAGATTTTCATCGAGCAGGAAGACTTCATGGAAGATCCGCCGAAGAAATTTTTCCGATTGAAGCCGGGTGGCGAGGTGCGTTTGAAGCACGCGTATATCATCAAGTGCGAGGAAGTCGTGAAGGACGAGGAGGGGAACGTGGTCGAGCTCCGCTGTACTTACGATCCGGACTCGAAGAGCGGCGGCGCAACGGCGGGACGCAAGGTCAAAGGAACGCTCCATTGGGTGGACGCGACAGAATCCCTGCCGGCGGAGATTCGTCTTTACGATTATCTGTTGAAAACAGACGAGAACGGCAATGTACCCGATGATTTTCTTGCGCATCTGAATCCCGATTCCCTGCGTGTATTAAAAGAAGCGCGTATCGAGCCCAGCGTGCGTTATATCGCCGAGGGGACGCGGTATCAGTTCCTGCGCAAGGGTTATTTCTGCGTGGATCGGGATACGACGCCGGAACATCTCGTATTCAACGAGGTGGTCGGTCTTAAAGACACATGGGGCAAGGTGAAAGGATAAGATGGGGAAGACGCAGAAAATACCGAGAAATCTTTCGGACAAGGACATGTTCAAGGATTGGAAGGAAGAGCCGACCATCGAAGAGACGATGCTGAAATCGGCGGAGCCGCAAAAAGCTTTGGCGCGTCCGCAGGCAAGACGGACAAACGCATCGGAACAGCGTGAAGGCGCGTACTCGACCTATCTCTCACAGGACGCTATCGACACGATGGAAAAACTGCTGTTGGAAATCAAGCTCGATCTCTTTCGGCAGGGCGTCTTGGACTACCGTATCAATGTGCGCCGCGACGGCAATACGATACTCTTGGAGCATCAGACCGTCGAAAAAACTATAAAGAAATAAACGGGGGAAAGACTGGAATGGAAAAATACAATCCGCTGGAAATAGAAAAGAAATGGCAGCAGAAATGGGCGGAAGATGAAATTTACAAGACGGAGGCGGACGACTCCCTGCACAAGTATTATGTACTGGAGATGTTCCCGTATCCGTCGGGCAACCTCCACATGGGACACGTCCGCAACTACTCCATTGGAGACGTGTTGGCACGGTACAAGCGTATGGCGGGATTCAACGTGATTCATCCGATGGGCTTCGACGCTTTCGGCATGCCCGCGGAAAACGCTGCCATCAAGCACGGCGTCCGTCCGGCGGATTGGACCTTCTCGAATATCGAGAACATGACGCGTCAGCAGCAGACGATGGGGCTTTCCTACGACTGGGACCGTGAGGTCGAGACCTGCCGCCCTGATTATTATCGTTGGACGCAGTGGTTGTTCCAGCTTTTTTACAAGCGCGGACTCGCGTACAAGAAAGCTGCGTCGGTCAACTGGTGCGATACGTGCGGCACGGTGCTGGCCAATGAACAGGTCGTGGACGGCAAATGCTGGCGCTGCGATTCCGAAGTACACAAGAAGAGTCTGTCCCAGTGGTTCCTGAAAATCACGGACTATGCGGATGAGCTTTTGAAGGATCTCGAGCTTCTGAAAGGTTGGCCGGAGCGTGTCAAGACGATGCAGGACAACTGGATCGGACGCAGCGAGGGTCTGGAGTTCGCCTTTGATTTCCCCGCCGTTGGCGAAAAGATTCCCGTTTATACGACGCGTCCCGATACTGCGTTTGGCGTGACGTTCCTCGCGCTGGCGGCCGAGCATCCGCTGGTGGAGAAAATCTGCAAGGACAATCCGAAAGCGGCGGAGATCAAAGCGTTTTGCGAAAAGGCGCGGAACCAGTCCGAGATGGAGAGGACTTCTGAGGCATCGGAGAAAGAGGGGATTTTTACCGGACTTTGCTGCGTGAACCCTTTCAACGGGAACGATGTACAGATCTGGATTACGAACTATGTGCTGGCTGAATATGGTACCGGCGCGGTCATGGGCGTTCCGGCGCACGATCAGCGCGATTGGATGTTCGCGACGAAATACGGCATCCCGAAAATCCTGACAATTCAGCCGAAGGGACAAACGCTGAATCTTGCGGAAATGGACTACGCCTATGTGGAAAAAGAGGGCGTGCTCGTCAATTCCGGCAAGTTCGACGGCATGGAAATGCACGCGGCGCTGGCTGCGACTATGGATGAGGCGGAGGCGAAGGGATTTGGCAAGCGCCGTGTCAATTACCGTCTGCGCGACTGGCTGATTTCCCGTCAGCGGTATTGGGGCGCGCCGATTCCGATTATTCATTGCCCGCATTGCGGAGAGGTGCTGGTGCCGGAAGAGGAGCTTCCGGTCAAGCTTCCGGAAAACGTGAAGTTCGAACAGGGGGCGGTGTCGCCGCTGGCCCAGTGCGAAGAGTTCGTCAACGTCAAATGCCCGAAATGCGGAGCCGACGCGAAGCGTGAGACGGACACGATGGATACCTTCATCTGCTCGTCGTGGTATTATCTGCGCTACACCGATCCGCATAATGAAAAAGAGCCGTTCGCGAAGGACAAGGTCAATTACTGGGCGCCGGTGGATCAATACATCGGCGGCATCGAGCATGCGATTCTGCATCTCTTGTATTCGCGGTTCTTCACGAAAGTTTTGCGCGACGCGGGCCTTGTTGATTTCGACGAACCGTTTACCAATCTTCTGACACAGGGCATGGTCATCAAGGATGGCTCGAAAATGTCGAAGTCGAAAGGCAACGTCGTTTCGCCGGAGGAGATCATCGCGAAATACGGTGCAGACACGGCGCGCCTGTTCATACTGTTCGCCGCGCCGCCGGAGCGCGATCTTGAATGGAGCGACCAGGGCGTCGAAGGCGCATGGCGTTTCCTGAACCGCGTCTGGCGCATCGTTGGGCAGTTCGCGCCCTTGGTGAAAGAAGGCAAGGACGATTATGACGTATCGAAACTGACGAAGGAGGAGACGACGCTTCGCCGCGTCCTGCATCAGACCGTCGCGAAAGTTACCGATGACGTCGAGAACCGCTTTACGTTCAATACGGCCATCAGCGCGATCATGGAGCTGGTCAACGAGCTTTACACGTTCCAAGATGTTGAGGCGGTGAACGCCGGACTGATTCGCGAGGTTGTGCTTGGGCTGATCAAGCTGCTCGCTCCGTTCTCGCCGCACATCACAGAGGAAATGTGGAGTGAGATTGGCGGCAATGGCAGCGTTCACACGCAGAAGTGGCCGACTTTTGACGAGGAGGCCATGAAGGAGGATGAGGTCGAGATCGTACTGCAAATCAACGGCAAAGTGCGCGACCGAATCGTCGTTCCGGCGGAGGCGGACAAGGCCTCGATGGAAAAAGCGGCGCTGGCGCAGCCGAAGGTGCAGCAGTATGTCGACGGCAAGACCGTCGTCAAGGTCATTGCCGTGCCGGGCAAGCTCGTAAATATCGTAGTGAAATAATTAAAGAAAGCAGGGAATTTTCATGGCGGAAACGATATGGTCCGTTTTGCCACCGATCCTGACGATTGTGTTGGCATTGGCAACGCAGGAAGTATATATGTCGCTTCTGATCGGTATATTCTCGGGAGCGATGCTGTATTCCAATTTCAATGTCATTCAGGCGATTTTGACGATGTTCGCGGTCATGGAGGAGAAGGTTGGCGGTAACGTCAATATTCTCGTATTCCTTGTCGTTCTCGGAATTCTCGTTGCGGCTATCTCGCGCTCCGGCGCGACGGAGGCCTATGGTAAATGGGCGGGGAAGAAAATTCACGGTAAACGCAGCGCGCTGTTTCTGACGGCACTTCTCGGCATTATCATCTTCATCGACGATTATTTTAACTGTCTGACGGTTGGGACGGTCATGCGGCCGATCACTGACCGATTCAAGGTCTCGCGGGCGAAGCTCGCTTATATTATCGACGCGACGGCGGCGCCTGTCTGCATTCTTGCGCCGGTATCGAGCTGGGCGGCAGCTGTCGGCTCATCGCTGCCCGAGGGCACGACGATTGACGGTTTCGCGCTGTTCCTGCGCACGATTCCCGTCAATCTTTATGCGATCTTGACCATGCTCTTTATGCTGTTTATCGCGTGGACGGGACGGGATTTTTCGACGATGGGGGCAATCGTTCGTCGTAATAAAGAATCGATGATTGTATCGCAAGAATACGAAAATTCGCAGGGAAATGATGAGACGAAAGCGTTCGGAAACGGAACGGTACTTGACTTGCTGCTTCCGATTTTAGTGCTGATTGCTTCATGCGTTTTCGGAATGCTCTATACAGGCGGCATCCAGGAAGGAAAATCCATTGCGGACGCTTTTGCGGACTGCGATTCTTCCAAAGCGCTTGTGCTTGGCTCGTTCATTTCGTTCGTATTTGTCGCGCTTTTGTATCTGCCGCGCGGCATACTTCCGTTCAACAAGTTCTGCGAGTGCTTCGTGCTGGGCTTTAAGGCGATGGTTCCGGCGGTTTTCATTCTCTGCCTTGCGTGGACGATGTCAGGGATTGTCAGCGACAAATATCTGAATCTTGGCGGTTATGTCGGTAATCTCGTACAGATGAATTCTTCGGTGGGGCTTTTCCTTCCGGCAATTTTCTTTGTCGTAGCCGGATTTTTGGCGTTTTCCACCGGAACTTCGTGGGGCACGTTCGGGATATTGATTCCTATCGCAGTGGCCGTTGTCGGCATGGAGCAGTATGAATTGCTTGTGCTGATGGTCGCGGCAGTGCTGTCCGGAGCGGTGGCCGGCGATCATGCGTCGCCGATTTCCGATACGACGATTCTCGCGTCGGCGGGCGCACAATGCAGCCATATTATCCATGTGAGTACGCAGATTCCTTATGTGCTTCTCGTCGGCGTATGCAGTTTCGTCGGTTATATCGTAGACGGCTTTACGAAAAACGGTTTTGCAGGACTGGCGGTCGGCGTTGTTCTCTTGGCGATTTGTTGCTTCGTGATCTGCGCGAAATGCGAGCCGGTAGAAGTGGATGAATCGTAACAGACGTCTCGTTTTTCCGTTTGCAAAAGGCTGGGAGTTTCGGTATAATATTTTTGGTTTTTTGTTTATTGGCATTTTATGATTTGATGGAGGGGAGAATGAACATGAAGAAGTTATTTGCGGTGCTGATGCTGGCGGCTCTTGCCTGCGGATTATTGGCGGGCTGCGGCGGCGGACAGAAGCCGGCGGAGAAGAAGAATGAGGCAAAGCCGATCGTTCTCGGTCTCGACGACAATTTCCCGCCGATGGGATTCGTGGATGAGAACAATAAAATCGTCGGTTTTGACATCGATCTTGCGACAGAAGCGGCGAAGCGTTTGAATACGAAAGTGGACTTCAAGCCGATCGACTGGGCGAGCAAGGAGGCGGAGCTGAAAAGCGGCCGCGTCGATATGCTTTGGAATGGTCTCGATATTACCGAGAAACGTAAAGAGAACATCCTGTTCAGCGACCCGTATATGAATAACCGTTTCATTATTTTCTGTGCGGCGGGCAAGACCGGCGGCATCACGGGAGAGGCGTCGCTGGCGGGCAAGATTGTCGCTACACAGAGCGGCGGCGGCACGATCGAGGATTATTTGGACGGCAAGCCGGAACTTACGGGTACGTTCAAAGAGTTCAAGAAGTATCAGGATTATCTGTCGGCGTTCATGGATCTTGAAAATGGACGCATCGACGCGGTGGTTTGCGACGAGATTATCGGTCGTTACTACATTAGCAAGCATCCAAACAAGATCGAGGCGGTGGACGTAACGGTCGGGCCGTCGGCGCAGTTCGGCGTTGGTTTCCGTAAGGACGACAAGGAGCTTCGCGATAAGGTGCAAAAAGTTCTTGATGAGATGCGCAAGGACGGCACGATGGCAAAGATTTCACAGAAGTGGTTTGCTGCTGACATAACGAAAATCAGTAAATAAGATTCGGACTTTTTAACTAAAAAGGAGCGCAGCGGCCTTCCTGAATTTTGGGAAGCCGTTGCGCTCCTTGACATTTTACTCCCCTTATTTTAACATTAGATAATGATGTTTTATGCTCACAATTTGCGTGTTGTCGCAAACTTATAATAGGAGGCCACGAATCTTATGACGAACGGAAAAAAGAAGCTTTTGGGCGGGTTGCTGTCGGCAATGTTGGCGGCGGGAATCTTTGCGGGCTGCGGCGGGCAGCAGGCGCAGCAGGGGCCGCAGGGGACGCCGGTCAAGGCGATGAGGGTCCTGAAGCAGGATACGCCGCTGACTACGGAGTTCGCTGGGCAGGTGCGCGGCAAGGACGAAGTAAAGATCCTGCCGCGGGTTTCCGGCGCGATCGTGGAGAAATATGTGCATGGCGGTCAGTCCGTCAATGAGGGTCAGCCGCTTTACCGCATCGACTCTCGCCAGTACGAGGCGGCAGTGCTTTCCGCGCAAGCGAATCTTGCGCAGTCCCAAGCAACCTTGGATAATGCAATTATCGACCTCCGGCGTGACGAGGAACTGTTGGATTCGGCGGCTATCGCCGAACAGACGGTTACGACGCAGAGGGCGAAGGTCAATGAATATGCCGCCGTCGTTGCGGCGAATGAGGCGTTGCTGCAAAAGGCGAACGACGACCTTGACGACACGGTGGT